>RECR01000096.1 GCA_007693955.1 Gloeocapsa sp. DLM2.Bin57 | reverse complement strand
AAATAAGGACGCGATTCATCTCACGCTTATTTGAGAAAATAAAGCTTGAGGCTTCTCGCGGTTAAGCTAACTTTTTTGATTAGCAATTTTTACCGAGAGAAAAATCACGGGAATTATTCCTACTAAAACGATCGCTAAAGCTGGTGCTGACGCTTCACGTAATCTTTCATCGGAAGCGTATTGAAAAACCCTAATGGCTAAAGTATCAAAATTAAAAGGTCTCATCACTAAGGTTGCGGGTAATTCCTTCATCACATCGACAAAAACTAACATTCCCGCGGTTAAAATTCCTCCCCACATTAAGGGTGTATGGATTTCAATTAAAGTTCTCAAAGGATTATAGCCTAAACTCCTAGCTGCTTCGTCTAAACTGGGTTTAATCTTCTGTAAACTTGATTCGATCGCCCCAAAAGACACAGCAAAAAAGCGTACTAGATAAGCAAAGATTAGGGCTACAATCGTTCCTGAAAAGATTAATCCGATCGTTACATTTAGATTAGATAACCCTTGGATTAACAAGTTATCCAATCTTCCCATGGGTATTAATACTCCCACTGCAATCACCGAACCAGGAATAGCGTAACCCATACTCGCGATTCTAACCGCCATATTAACCAATGATTGACCTTGTAGTCTTTGAATATAGGCGATAATCAGGGAAATAACCACAGCGATAACAGCGCTTAAACTAGCTAAGATTAAACTATTGTTAGCTAACTGCCAAAAATTGTTTTCAAAAGCTTGATCTAAGTTATTCACAGTCATATCCAGTAAATATACACCAGGTAGTAAAAATCCCAAAGCTAGGGGTAAAAAACAGATCAACCAAGCTAAACTACCACGAAGATAATTAAGTTGATATCGCTGTATCTGTTGTTGATTACTTCCTGATTGATAATAACGGGCTTGACTACGTGACCATCTTTCCAGGATGATTAAGAATAAAACAAAGAACATTAAAAAAGCTGCTAGTTGTGCAGCTGCTACCCTTTCTCCCATGCCAATCCAAGTACGATAAATTCCTGTGGTGAAAGTACTCACCCCGAAATAAGATACTGTCCCAAAATCGTTGAGGGTTTCCATCAAAGCTAAAGCTAAACCCGCCATAATCGAAGGACGCGCTAAAGGGAGGGCGATCGTCCAAAAACTGCGCCAGGGTGTACAACCCAAAGAGCGACTAGCTTCTGTAGTACAAACAGATTGTTCTAGAAAAGCTACTCTGGCTAATAAATAGACGTAGGGATATAAGACGAGGATTAACATGGCGATCGCCCCCCACAGAGAACGAATATTGGGAAACCAGTAATCCCTTACACTAGTCCAACCAAAGATATTGCGTAAAGTTGTTTGTACTGGACCGAAATAATCTAGCATATTAGTGTAAGTATAAGCTAGTAGGTAAGCAGGTGCTGCTAGGGGTAATAGTAAAGCCCACTCAAATACACCCCGTAGCCAAAAGTTACACATGGTCACTAACCAAGCTGTACCTACTCCGATCACGAGAACACCTATAGTTACTCCCAACATCAACCATAGGGAGTTAGTGATATAACCTGGAAGTACTGTACTAGCTAAATGTTGCCAAATTTCCCCTGCGTCTGTAAAGATACTGCTTAAGACAAAGATAACAGGGGTAGCGATTAAAGCAGCGATCGCCAATACGAAAGCTGTCCAAACATTAAACATTCCTATTCTACTGCTAATTGATTTGAGCGACTATTCCTCCACCATGCTAACAAAGTGCTGGCGATAAATATACTGGAGTAAGAACCACAAATAAACCCGATAATCAAAGCTAAGGCAAAATATTTGAGTGTTTCTCCCCCAAAGATATAGATTGTCACTAAGGGTAAAAGAGTAGTGATGGTGGTATTAATCGATCGCCCTAAAGTTTGATTAACCCCGAGATCAACTACTTCTCTGATATCTAATTCTGGTTGATCTTTAGCTATTTCTCTGATGCGATCGTAAATAACCACCGTATCATTGACCGAAAAACCGATAATCGTGAGTAAAGCTACCAGAAATAGGGAATCTACCTCTAAACCAATCACTAATCCTAGGATAGCGAAAACTCCCGCGGTAATAAAGACGTCGTGGAAGAGGGCGATAATAGCGAAGATAGCATAGTCTAGCTGGAATCTAATGCTTACATAAGCAATAATTCCCAAAAAAGAGACTATTAAGGCTAAAGTTCCCGATCTAAATAACTCTTTCCCTATAGTTGGACCTACGGTATCTATTTGAGTTTTTTGAGGATCAAAAGTCCCGATACTTTCTTCTAAAGCTGAGATTAACCTACTTCTTTGTTCTACATTAATATTTTTACTGCGAATAGATATACCAAAATTATCGACTCTTTGAACACTGCTATCTGCTAATTCTTGACTAGTGAGAATTTCTCTGACTGTAGCTAATTCTATAGGTTGAGGACAATTATTTTCTAGTTCACAGTTTAACTCTAATTGTAAACGAGTTCCCCCAATAAAATCTAATCCAGGACGTAGGGGTGCGTTTATTTGTTGCCATGATAAAAACATAGCAGCTAGACTCAGGGCGATCGCCATTGCTGAAATTGCCCACCAAAGCTTTTGATATTTAATTACACTTATTTTCATGGTTAAGATTTAGGGGAAACGGTAAGATTAGGGCAAAATAGTTTAGGGTTTTGTCTGACTTTAGGCATTCCCAAGACCACAAATAATAACAAAGTACGACTGCAAGTTACAGCTGTAAACATACTGACTAATACCCCAATCGCTAGAGTGAGGGCAAAACCTTTTACTAAACCTGAACCTAACCAGAATAGAGCAAAACAAGCGATCAGAGTGGTCACATTACTATCTAAGATACTGGAAAAAGCGCGATAAAAACCTGATTCTACCGACTTATAGAGAGTTTTTCCCTTACGTAACTCTTCTCTAGTGCGTTCAAAAATCAACACATTGGCATCTACAGCCATACCAATACTTAAGATAAACCCCGCTATCCCTGGTAGAGTCAGAGTAACATTTACTAGAGAAAAACTAGCCAGAGTTAAGAGAGTATAGACTATTAAAGAGACATCAGCGATTAACCCAGGCAACCTATAATAAGCTACCATAAAAATTAGCACTCCTATTAACCCTGCTAATCCTGCGTAGATACTCCGTCTAATGCTATCTTGTCCTAAAGTTGCACCTACGGTACGATTTTCTACTACTTCTACAGGGAAAGGTAGTGCTCCTCCTTTAATTTGTACTGCTAGATCGTTAGCCGAGTCTAAGTTAAAATTACCACTAATTACTGCTCTTCCGCCTGAGATACCTGTAGCTGCGTATTCAGGACCTACTCTTGGTGCGCTTAATAAGACATCATCTAGGAAAATACCGAGGGTGCGACCTGTTCCGGCTATTTCTTTGGTTAATTGGGCGAATTTGTCTCCACCTTCTGAGTCAAAGACGATCGCTACTTCCCAATTATTGCCATTGGGTAGAGGTTGAGGACGCGCATCAATTAAACTAGCTCCAGTTAAATCTACTGATGCAAATAATTCTAATAACGCTTGATTGGAGTTTTGTAGGGATTCGGTTAATCTAGCGATTTCTGCTTGTTGTTCAGCTGTGGTGGGACTTTGTCTAAGTAGTTCTAATTGTAATTCCGTTTGACTTCTTATTTGTAGTTCTACTTGTAATTGAGCGTCCGTATCCCTTTTCTGTTCTCGAAACTCTAATTTAGCAGTTCCTCCTAAAACCCTTTCTGCTTCTGTGGGATCGTTTACTCCTGGTAATTGTACCAGAATTTTATCTTCTCCTACAGTTTGAATCACTGGTTCAGCAGCACCGAGATTATTGACTCGTTTTTCTAAGACTGTTTTCAGGGAATTTAGGGAAAAAGCGTCGATAACCTCGTTTTCTTCATTAGGTAAAGCTTGGATGGTTAATTGTGACCCCCCTTTCAAGTCTAATCCTAACCGCGGTGGTAATTGGGTGATGATGGCGATCGCCCCTAAGACTAGAGTCAGAATCAGAAAAAGTAACAGACGCTGTTTTTGCATTCTTGGTTCAGTTTTTGCGACAAATATTTTCTATTTTATCGTTTTCGATCCACACTAATATTAGTGTGGACATTTTCTTAACCTACTTTTACTTGGGAACTATCTACAGCTGTTGCACCTTCTACACCTTTAGCGATTGATATCGCTTTATTGAGATAGTCTTGAGAGGGTACTTCCCCTTTAAGAACTACTGTAGTTCCTGTTTGAGCTACCCAGAGACGTTCTAAATCGTCTAATTGTGGATCATCATCAAAAGCTAGGACAACTCTTTTAGCTAATCCACTTTGATCGTATTCACCGTCTAATCCAACTCTTTCTGGTGGGATTGCTTCACCTACTTCTGTTTTAGCTTGTTTAACCGCGGGGGGTTTTGCTGGTTTTTTGCTTCCGGGAAATATTCTACTTAACCAACCCATAATTTTTATCCTTGTGAGTTATTTTAAATTCTTGTCTGCTAATCTCTCACATTTTGGTCTATGGGCTGGTTAATTTTATACTTTTTTAACTTTGCTAAAATTCCCATTGTCGTGAATTGGTAAAAATATTAAAACTAGGTACTATTTTGATACTAAAACTTCCTTCATTAGTAAGAGTTGAGACCGTTTTATAGTCTAGTTGTAACCGTAATCCTGGGACAAATTCTCTAGCGAGGGTAAAAATTGCCCCACTACCGAGATTCCCTACACGATAACCACAACTAATCTCCCAAAAACCTTGGGTATCAGCTTCAGGGATGGAACGATAACGCCAACCTATGGTAGTTAAATGGTGATCATTGTCTAGGAATTGATAAGCTTCATAGTGAACAAATAACCAATAACCATGACCTGCGTTAGCTAATTGAAATAGATTATAACTTAGTTCTGTTTGTTGACGATTAGGTGATTCTGCGTAACTCAATTGCAAATGACCTAAACGAGAAGTAACACTCCAGCTAATCTCTTGTTGTTGATTTAAGTCTAAGGTAAGGATAGTAGCCAGAGAATCTTTTTGATAGGCTAAACGTAAACTATTGTGCCAACTATTTTCATGATTATTACCACGAACTGTTATATTAAAGCTAGGTAAGGCTTGCCAATTAAAAGCAATATTCCGACGCAGGCGATCGCTGTTAAAATCTACTATCAAATTAGTAACAGGTTGTAACCTAACTTGACTAGTCATATATAACCCATCGATATTAGGAGAGTTTAGTAAAGATAAGGTTACTTGTAGAGGAAAATTAGTTGGTTGATAGAGTAATTCTCCTACTCCTTGCCATGTTTCGTGATAACCAAAATTAACAGCAATAGTTAAATCATCGGTTAAACCATAACGATAAGCTATTTCTGTTTGTAAATCATCTATTCCACCTAACAAGCTTTGTTCTAAATTAGTTTCTTTAGTTATACCACCAGATATAAGTAATGCTGATGCACCCCTAGGTAATTGATGGGACATGGTGTTAAGGGTAATAGTTTTGACTTCTATAGGTTCAGGGTTATCTTGGTGGTAGAATAATAATTGATATTGAGTAATTTGTCCTGGTTGAGTGGGTATATTATCGAAGCGATAAACACCCCTATTATTAGTTACAGTAGAGGCTATTTCTTCAGTAGAGTTAACTCTAACCAGTTTAACTATTGTTTCAGGTGTAGTTGTTCCCATAATAGTTCTACCTACTTGGTCAGCTTGTAGTCTATTACGTATATTTAAATAAGGTGAAGCATTAGCAATAGGTTTAAATCCCCAACGTTGGATAGTGGTAAAACCGATAAAATTACCGCGATATTGTCCTAACCAAGATTGAGGTTGTATCCCGAGTAGATAATCAGCGGAATCATGCTGATAAGTATATCTAGCATCCTGAATATAAAGAGAACGAGGGTTGAATAAATCGGGTTGATAAGTACGAACATACCACTCACCGCCAAAAGCTTTACCTAGGATAGTATTATCCCGAGAATTAAGGGAAATAACGTCAATTTCTGGGGGTGAGGAGGGAGGGAGATTAACACTTTGACTAGCGAGAGTTTCTGTGCGCAAAGCTAACCATTGGGGAGTAAGATTAATAGTTTGACTATTGTTATTAACTTCACTATTGATGGCTAATAAATCTTCAAGTTTAGCGAGAGAAACAACCAAACCTAATTGAGGATCTAAGTCTAATTCTCGGGTGGGAATACGCACAACTTGAGCAGGCGATCGCAATTCTAGCTGTTGTTCATTAACGGGAATAACTTGCAGGTTTAAGACTTGGGCTACCCTATCTAGTGGTAATAACCAATGATTATGATTAGATTTTTCTTGGGATAAAGACCGAACCAAAATATTAGTAGATATATCTTGACCAGCTATTAACAAATCGTAAGAAAAAATCTCGGTTTGTGTGTTGATCTCAGCGGTTGTTTCTGAGTAACATTGGCTCGGTAAAACAACGAGAGTAGAGATACTAAGAGTAACTACCCAAGACAAAAACTGCAATTTTGAGCAGATTTGCTGGATAAACATAAAGTGTGAGGGAGTGGGTTAAAAGTTATTATAAGTCTTTTTGTACTTTGAACCTTTCTAAAGGATACTAGAAATTGGGTCAATACGATGGAGAATAACCTGAATGAAAATACTTTTCTTAACAATATACTTGCTTACTTTGTTAGTGATGCCTGCTCAAGCAGCACCAATTCAAATCAGTATGTTAGCCCAAGGAGACGCAATTACAGATCCTACCTCTTTACTAAGATATGCTCTTCCTATTGATAACAACCAAGTTAGAAGACTACAAAAAGATATCGAGGAAATAGCTAAATATTTGCGGAGTAAGAGATGGGGACCTATTCAAAGCAACCTCAAAGACGCTTATCTAGTCACTAGCTTACGTAAAGACTTACTCTTAGCTAGTGTACCTGAAGGGAAACAACCCCAAGCAGAAGAACTTATCGACCAGATAACCAACCAAATCACAGAGTTACAAACCATAACCAAAACCAAAGACAAAGAACAAGTTTGGGAAAAAAGACGAGTAATCCTCGATGAAATTACGACTTTACAGGAATTGATGGTACAGGGTTACCCTTTTGAAGTTCCTGCAGAATATAGCAATTTACCACAACTCAAAGGAAGAGCTACCATAGAGATAGAAACCACCCAAGGATTATTAACCGTGGTAGTAGATGGTTATAGCGCTCCTGTAAACGCGGGTAATTTCGTTGATTTAGTCGATAGAGGTTTCTACGATGGCTTAAACTTTGTGCGCAATCCTAGTGACTTCGTGGTACAGTTTGGTAAACCCGAAGGCAAAGAAGAAGGATTTATCGATCCAGAAACAGGAAAATATCGCGCTATCCCCCTAGAATATCTCATCAAAGAAGATGAATTACCTACCTATGGTGTAACTCTAGAAGAGTCAGGAATTTATCTAGCTGATTTAGCTTTACCCTTTAGCGCTTATGGTACCCTAGCTTTAGCACGTCCTGAAAATGAACCCAATGGAGGATCTTCTCAAGTATTCTTCTTTAAGTTTGATACTGAGTTAACCCCTCCTGGATTTAACCTTATGGATGGACGTTATTCGGTGTTTGGTTATCTCGTCGATGGTAAAAAAGTCTTGGAAAATTTGACACCCGCAGATAAGATAATTAGTGCTAAAGTGATCAAAGGCAAAGAAAACTTAGTACGACCCAATGACTAAGGTTAGAGATATTGGAGAACAAGGATTATTAAGCAAATTGCAGCGTTTTTGTCCACCAGGAGTAGTGGGAGATGACGCAGCAGTTTTAACCATAACTCCAGGAAAATCTCTAGTAGTCACTACCGATGTCTTGGTAGATGGGGTGCATTTTAGCGATCGCACTACCTCAGCACCACAGGTAGGCTGGCGCAGTGTTACCGCTAATCTATCAGATTTAGCAGCTATGGGAGCTTCTCCTCTAGGGATTACCGTCGGGTTGTCTCTAGAGGGGGAAACCCCTGTAAGTTGGGTAGAAGCATTATATCAGGGGATGAGTGATTGTTTAAGCTTGTACAATACTCCGATAGTTGGTGGGGATATCTGTGCTTCTCGGGTTAATACCGTCGCTATCACCGCTTTAGGAGAAGTAGCAAGCGATCGCGCTTTTACTCGTTTTCAAGCCAAACCAGGAGATGTTATCCTCATCACAGGTTATCATGGAGCATCCCGGGCAGGTTTAGAATGTCTCTTACATCCAGAAATAGCTACCATCTTACCCCCGGAAGCAAAAAAATATTTACTAAAAGCACATCAACAACCCCTCCCCCGTCTAGAGGTTATCCCACCACTTAGAGACATTCTTCCCGAAACTACTATAACAGCGATGGATAGTAGCGATGGTTTAGCCGATGCTATTTTACAGATTTGTCGCTGTAGTGGGGTAGGTGCAGAAATCGACCTACAGTTATTACCAATCCTACCGATATTAGAGCAATATTTCCCTAGTCAAGCTCTCAATTGGACTTTATACGGTGGGGAAGATTTTGAGTTAGTCTTGTGTCTCCCTGAAAAAGCAGCTCAAAAAGTACAACAATTCCTCGGTAAACCCTCCAAGATTATTGGCAGAATTACTCAGGGAAATCAAGTAAAATTAATCAATAGTGGCAATAATAATTACACCAGAATACTTAATTTAAAGGAAGGTTTTCAACATTTTTAGTACAATAATAAATATCATGATCTTCTCTAAGACCATAACGTTGTCTTTCTTCTTTACCAAAAAATGGGTAAAAGCCTCGTCCTTCAGGACGACTTTTATTTTTTCTAGGCTATAATAATTTTATACCTATTAAGCTAATATAGGGAAGAAATTCACGAAAATTCCCACCACAACAAGGACAAGTATAGTTATTACCTCGATATTTAATACTTTGCCAGAAACTTTGCCACTGTCTATGATATTCTTTCAGAGAGCGTCGATATTGTTGACGCCATTCCCAAATTATCGAACGTTGTTGCTCACTAAGTACATTCCTGGCTAATGATTTGATACTTTCCATAGTTTTTTCTTTAATATTATTACAAATGGAACAAAAAAAAGCATTTTCTACTACTAAGTTAGATGAAATTTTACGCGATCGCTCTTCTTGTCTAGAACAACAAAGAGTATTACTATTAAATAAAGTCCAAGAATGGTTGAATAAATTTAGTGCTAGTTATGGTATTGAACAAGCTTATATTTTTGGCTCTATTTTACGTTCTGGTCACTTTCACGAACAATCAGATATAGACATCGCTGTTGTGCAAATTAACCCTGAAGATTATTTTACCGTTATTAGTCTCCTGCAAGACTATTTAGGTAGAGAAGTAGATGTAATTATGCTTAATCACTGTTATTTTGCTCAAAAAATTCGCGACACAGGTTTATTATGGATAAAAACACCTTAATTTTACTGAAAACTGATCTACAAGGACAAAGACAGTTAATTAATAATATTTTTCAAAAACTTGAACAAAGAGCAGAGGGATTAACTCCAGATGATTTAATTCGTCTAGAAAGTATAGCTTATCAAATTCATAATCTTTATACCGCTAGTGAAGACTTACTCAAGATTATAGCTACTTATTTTGAAAACAATATTACTAATACTGCCCAATGGCACGCTAATTTATTGACCAGATTAAGTCAAAATATTCCTGGAATTAGACCAGCATTTTTAACAGAAGAAACCTTTTTAATTTTGAATAGTTTGCGTGGTTTTCGTCATTTTTTTCGTCATGCTTATGGCGCTAATATTGAATATGATCAATTAAAAATAAATCTAGATAAAGCTCTAAAACTTAGAGAATATTTAGCCAAAGATTGTGATAATTTTCTCAAGAAAATAGCAGCTGAATAATGGTTAGCCAAAAACCCGTAAATTTTTGTACAATAGAGAAAATGTAGTAATAAGTAAAAATGGTCTTCTCTCTCACTGAATCTCCTAGTACAGATTTATCACAAGTACGCTTAACAATTAGAAACTTACAACCCCAACTAGTACAATGGCGACGCTATCTACACCAACACCCCGAAATCGGTTTTCAAGAACATCTAACTACCGAGTTCGTCAGTCGCAAATTGCAAGAATGGGGTATTAAACATCAGACAGGAATAGCTAAAACAGGAATAGTTGCTACCATCGAAGGAACACAACCAGGACCTGTAATCGCCATTCGTGCGGATTTAGATGCACTACCGATTCAAGAACAAAATCAGGTAGAATATCGCTCGCGACATGATGGTTTTATGCACGCTTGTGGACACGATGGACATACAGCGATCGCCCTAGGAACTGCTTATTATCTATCTCACTATCGAGACAACCTCAAAGGAACAGTCAAAATCATCTTTCAACCCGCAGAAGAAGGTCCAGGTGGGGCTAAACCCATGGTTGAAGAGGGAGTACTCACCAATCCTCAAGTAGATGCGATTATCGGTTTACACCTGTGGAATCGTCTCCCTTTAGGTACTGTTGGTGTACGTAGTGGAGCACTGATGGCTGCGGTAGAATGTTTTCGTTGTACAATCTTGGGTAAAGGTGGTCATGGTGCAATGCCAGAACAAACCATTGATTCTGTGTTAGTTAGCGCTCACATCGTTACCGCTCTACAAACTGTAGTCGCGCGTAATGTAAACCCCTTAGATAGCGCTGTAGTAACCGTAGGAGAACTCCACGCAGGAAAAGCTCTCAATGTTATCGCTGATACAGCTCATTTTAGCGGTACAGTACGTTATTTTGACCCCCAATACCGTGGTTTTCTAGAACAGAGAATTGAGCAGATTATCGCGGGTATCTGTCAAGCTCATAACGCTAAATATGAGTTAGACTATTGGCATCTCTATCCTCCTGTGATTAATGACCCTGCTATAGCATCCTTAGTGCAATCTGTAGCCACTCAAGTAGTAGAAACTCCCGCGGGAGTAGTTCCGAATTGTCAAACCATGGGAGGAGAAGATATGTCTTTCTTCCTACAAGAAGTACCAGGTTGTTATTTCTTCCTAGGTTCAGCAAATCAAGCTAAAGATTTAGCCTATCCTCACCATCATCCCCGTTTTGACTTTGATGAAACAGCTTTAGCTATGGGGGTAGAAATTTTTGTTCGCTGTGTAGAAAAATTCTCTCAACAAGCGTAAACTTGTCCATCAATCAGTAAGCGAGTGATACCTTTAGCTTTAAGATAGGTTGCTGTTTTTTTCAACAAACGACCATCGGGTATCTTAATCACTCGCTGAGAACGATTAGAAAAGCGTCGAGCTACTTTTTGATTATCAAAAATAGGCAAGGTTTTCTGTTCTATCTCTGTAGTTGGTATCTTACCTAAATCTCCAAATTCTCTCAAGGGTTTGGTAATTAATTCAGCGAAGCGATCGATAACTACATAACAAATTTTGGGGAAATAAGCTTCAGATAAGGGTAAAATCTCAATCTGAGGTAAGTTAGTGATAATCACGGTTGCTGAGTCATCTTTTGATTCTTCCGAGTCATCCTCTTCGGGGTAATCATCCTCTTCCTCTTCATCTGAGATCTCTTCTAAATCCTCTCCTAATAATTCGTTGAGACTGACAACATCCACTAATTCTTCGTTTGACTGTTGAGAGGAGGATTCTGTAACTATTAGTTCTAACTCCTCTGATTTGGCTGTAGAGGGAGATTCTGTGATGGGTTTTAACTCCTCTGATTTAGTTGTAGAGGGAGATTCTGGGATGGGGTTTAACTCTAATTGAGCTTCATTATAGATCTTGCGACCAATTAAACGTTTTTTGTGAACCAATTCTTCATATTCTGTAGGAGAAAAATTACTTTTTAAAAACCTATTGATAGTTGAACTACTTACTCCATAGCGTTGAGCTAGAGTAGCTGTAGTGGCTGCTGAAGTACGATAAAGTTGAATAATTTCTTGTTGCTCAGAATCAGAGAGTTTTTTCGGACTCATGATTGTTTTTAAAAGGTTAGTTAAATATTTAAGTCTGGTTTTGTTAACATTCAAGTACAAATACTTACTTGTTGACTAAAACTATATACGTTTATATGATATCTTTTTTCTGGTAAGTTATAGTAAAAAATTGATTAAAACAATTGCTTATGCCCATTATACAAGCTAGACCAGCTTTATTAGTTTTAGCTGACGGAACAACATATCACGGCTTTTCCTTTGGTTATCAAGGAACTACTGTAGGAGAAGTAGTCTTTAATACCGGAATCACAGGATACCAAGAAGTATTGACAGATCCTAGTTACCAAGGTCAAATAGTTATTTTTACTTATCCAGAATTAGGGAACACTGGAGTTAACTCCGAAGATGAAGAATCATCTCAACCCCACGTCAAAGGGGTTATTTGTCGTAATATTGCTAAAAGACCTAGTAACTGGCGTTCCACTGAGTCTTTATCTGATTACCTCAATAGATATAAAATCCCTGGTATCTATGGTCTTGATACTCGCTCTTTGACCCGTAAAATTAGGTCTGTAGGAGCAATGAATGGAGCAATTTCTACCGAAATTTTAGATGACCAAAAGTTATTAGCTGTAGCAAAAGATGCTCCTTCAATGGCGGGACTCAATTTAGTACAGGAAGTAAGTACAAAAGAAATCTATGAGTGGTCCGAAACCACTAACTCTGTTTGGGAATTCAGCGAGAGTAAAACAGCCAATAGTGAGCAACCTTTAACTGTAGTAGCTATTGATTTTGGGATTAAGAAAAATATTCTCCGTCGTCTAGCTAGTTATGGATGCAAGATAATTGTTGTTCCCCCAAGTACTCCTCCTGAAGAAATCCTTAAGTATAATCCTGATGGGATTTTTCTCTCTAATGGTCCTGGAGATCCCGCAGCGGTTAGTGAAGGGGTAGAATTGACTAAAGCTCTTTTAAAAGAGGGTAAACCAACTTTTGGTATTTGTATGGGACACCAAATTCTCGGTTTGTCTCTAGGAGCGACAACTTTTAAATTAAAGTTTGGACATAGAGGATTAAATCAACCCGCGGGTTTAGCTCAACAACAAGTAGAAATTACTAGTCAAAATCATGGTTTTGCTGTGGATGCAGATTCTTTAAGTCCTGAATTAGAAATTACTCATCTTAATCTAAATGATCGCACTGTAGCAGGATTAAAACATAAAAAATTACCCTTTTTCTCGGTACAATATCACCCTGAAGCTAGTCCCGGTCCTCACGATGCTGATTATCTCTTTAAACAATTTGTAGATTTAATGCGCCAAAAAAAGTAAATTGAGCTAGAATGTTTAGACCAAATATTTAGGACTAAGGAATCTAAGGAGGAAGTTATTGCAGAACAACTAAATCTGACTCTCAGTTTAAGGGGGACAAGAGAAGTCAGAGAAAATTATCAAATTATTCGTTTAACTGGTCTTTTAGATGCTTACTCGGAACAAACCTGTCGCAAGGTAATTCTCTCTTGTCTAGAGACAGGACCAAAAAATTTAGTATTAGTCCTATCTCAAATTGATTTTGTTGACAGTTCCGGGTTAGGAGTATTGGTACAAATTGTCAAAGCAACTCAAAATGAAGGAGGAACTTTACAAATTGTTACTAACGCTCGGGTGACTCAAACAGTAAAACTTGCTCGTCTAGAGAGTTTTCTTCCCCTTCACCCTTCTTTAGAAGCAGCTTTAGCACAAGTTGAAGCTTGATGAACAAATAGGGCTTTCCAGAGGAGGGGCGAGCAGCAATGCTCAAACCTTACTCAACAATTAAATTGATTAGATAACGATTATGGAAAACTGGTAACAAATTACGCTGAGAACAACATTTAAGATAGACTATTTTTGGCTCAGATAAAATGCTAAGTAATATTTTTACTGTCATACTATCGTTATCCCTGTTTTTAGCAACAACCATAGGACAAGGTGATAATCTCAATAAAGAGGCGATCGCCGCTATGTCAGCGGGAAATTATGCTCAAGCAGAAGCTTACTTGACTCAATTAATCGACGAATTCCCAGACAATCCAGCTATCTGGAGTAATCGTGGTAACGCTCGTGCAGGACAAAATAAGTTAGCAGAGGCTCTCGAAGATTATAATCAAGCTATTAGGATCGCTCCTTTGCTACCAGATACTTATCTGAATCGGGGAGCAGTATTAGAAGCACAAGGTAAATTTACAGAAGCGATCGCCGATTACAATCGCCTTTTAAGTCTCGATGCAACAGACGCTATGGGCTATAATAATCGGGGTAATGCTCAAGCAGGGTTAAAACATTTTTCTGAAGCACTAAGAGACTATCAGAAAGCGGTAGAGTTACAGCCCCAATTTGCCCTAGCTAGAGTAAATAGCGCTTTAGTCTTATATCAATTAGGAGAAAAAGAAGCTGCGTTAAAAGAATTACGTAATCTAGTACGGAGGTATCCTCTGTTTGCTGATGCTAGAGCAGCTTTAACCGCTGTACTCTGGAATCAAGGATTACGTGGAGAAGCCGAGAGTAATTGGGTATCTACTTTAGGATTAGATAGAAGTTATCTAGATTTAGATTGGGTTAAAAATGTTCGTCGTTGGCCCGATGACATGGTTTTAGCTTTAGAGAATTTTATTAAGTTACAGTAGCTTCGGTAAACGCACTGGTATATTAGTGATATGGTTAATGGTAAAGGCGATTCCTTCTACTACCTCAGCATTAACACAGTTTAATTTTCTTACTTGATAAGGGCGATTTCCATCAGTTGAGTGGTTACCTCTTCCGTCAAGCTGATGGACTAAGGGTTTAGGACGAAGGGGTAAATTAAGTTGAATTTCCTGGGGTGTTAGGGTTGAGACAATCTCGGTATATCGATTGAGTGTTTGAGCATTCCAAGGAGATAATATCATAGTTTGAATACTCAGTTCTCCGTGATATTGTTCGGCAAAAGTTTGCATACCCTCGATAAGTTCAGACCAGTTAAAATCTTCTACACTACGATTAATGCGTCTAACCTGGTCAAAATCTGTCCCGTCTAATTTTATAGAAACTTTGCTGGCTAAATTTAAAGCTTCTCTTACTTCGGGTAAATTAAGTAGAGTTCCATTGGTTAAAACCAGAGTCGGTTTTTTCGTAAGTTGAGAGATTGTCGTGATAATTTCTCCCAAATTCAGCGCTAAAGTTGGCTCACCATTACCACTAAGAGTAATAATATCACTATTTTGCCAATCTACCTGTTGTAAATCTGTGAGAATCTGCTCTGTAGTCACATAAACCGCTCTGTCTCTGGTTTTACGCTTAATTTCCCCAAGTTGACAATAAACACAATCAAAAGAACAAGTAGAAATACTCCCAATGGGATCTATTCCTAAAGAGCTTCCATAACGCCACGAGGTAACCGGACCATAAACAGATGAGGAGTGTAAATTCATAGGGCAAACACTTAAGTAATAGTGCTATTAATAATTATTATAATAGTTTAAACTAGACTTAAACAACTAGAAAGTTTAAGTTTTTTTACTTATTAAATATCCTTAAGCAATTTATACATAGATATTATCAATATTTTTCATTATTTCCGGTCCTTTTTGAAAAATTTGTGTTATTAATAGAATAGAAACCTGTAAAAGTCAGAGCCCATATAACAGTATTTATCTCTATTAAGCGAAATTATTAACAATAGCTTAAATAAAGATTAATAATGTTTAAACTAGACTAAGGAAGTAATAATCATGGACGTAACCGATTATACAGTTAAGCAGATAATTTTATGGCATTGGCATTATCCAGAAGAGGAAAAAAAAGCTAATAAAAAAGTAAAAATAGACTTATTACTTCCTCTCAGAAAATGGCTAGATAACTTTGAAATAAACAATTCTTCACTAGCTCATCGTATTTGTAAGTTGATCCCCTCTCAATGTCCTTTTGCCAGAACTATCAAAGTTTGGGGAAAAACTCTACTGACAATTCCACCTTTGTGTAAAATTAACCCTGTTTATGACGAGTTAATGAGTTTGCGTTTTCGCGCTCTTTCTTATTTAGCAGAATGTGGTGAAGATGTGAGCAAATACTGCTAAAATAATCAAGTAAAAGAATTTGCCATCGTCTGAAATAGTTGTAAAATGGCGATAATTGCCCTAAAAGCTTGGTATATTGAACAGTACGAACCCCTCACAGAAATAGTCAAACGACCCCATGATCTACGCTTGAGTAGAAATAGCTTGTTGAAGTCTGGTTTGAGAGCAGACTTTTTAGACGACAGTCAACAAGTACAAGCATCCACATGGTTTAGACGTTATCTCGAAGGAGAGAAAGTAGAATTTTATATAGAGGGAAGCGGTGGTTATGTCATCGCTAACATAGACTTAATCTCTCAAGAGGTTTATTTCACAAAACAGGAATTATTAGCCTCTCTTAATCCGATCGTCTTTTTTAGCTATCAAAGAGAAGATGCGATCGCCTACGAGGGCTTGTTAGAAGTCTTAAACAAGAGTATCGCAGAACTTAATCAGAAGTTACGCTTTCCTCTTACCTTAGAAATGGCGATCAGATCAACAGAAGAGTCAACCAGGATGAGTGACTCACAACTACGTAAAATTCGCAAGAGTTTATTATTTATAGCCGATATCTCTCCCCTAACAGTGTTTAAACAGGGAGAAAATGCCCTGTTATTACCATCACCTAACGTTTGTCTAGAGATTGGCTATGCACTCAGAGCTAAACACCCTCAACAGATATTATTAGTGAAAAGAGACAGAGAAGATTTAGAGGGTGATTTTCCCTTTGACATAGTAACCCATCAACAGTTAAATTTTAGTAATGTTGTGGAATTGTCAAAAACCCTCTTGCCAATGCTAACAACAATGTTACAGAAGTTTAATTTGTTTAGTTATTAATAATGCCCAGAAAAGCAGACGAATACGGAGTACATTTATTTTTAACTGGTGGTCATCGAGAAGAGATTCGTTTTTCTACCATTCAAGATTTCCAGCAATGGTACACCAACCATCTTACACCAAAAGCTCACTCAGACGATTTTATCAACGTTCCCATTAAAAACATTCAGGGTGAATATATGGTCATTCGTCCTTCGAGTATTATCGCTATTAGAGTAGAACCAATCTTTTTTGGTAGTGTTGAACGAACACAAGATCAATAGTAGGGCACTCTCAAAAAGCGCCCCAACTTAATTTATTCTGCTCCTTCAATAGGTGCAAAACCTTGGCGTTGAATATTTTCGGTAATTAAGCGAGGTTCAAGGAATTGCAATAGGTAGTCAGGGCCACCTGCTTTAGATCCCACTCCTGAGAGTTTAAACCCACCAAAGGGCTGACGAGCAACGATCGCTCCTGTAATGTTACGATTAATATAGAGGTTACCTACAGCGAAATCGCGACTAGCTAAATCTATATGTTCTGGGGTACGAGAATATAAACCACCTGTAAGAGCGTAATTAGTACCATTAGCTACCTCTAAAGCTTCCTTAAAGTCTTTAACCTTAATTACAGCTAACACAGGTCCAAAGATTTCCTCTTGAGCGATAGTAGCATCAGGGGGAACATCGGCGAAGATAGTAGGGCTGACAAAATAACCCTCTGTAGGTACTTCTCTCTCTAATAATAGGGTTGCTTCACTTTTGCCTTTAGCGATATATGCTAAGATGCGATCGCGCGCTGTCGCGTCTATAACCGGACCTACTTCAGTGCTAGGATGTTCAGCCGGTCCAATATTTAAAGAGCGTGTCGCTTCGGTGAGTCGATCTAAAAAGGTTTGATAAATCGTTTCTAGCACAATTACTCTGGAGCAAGCGGAGCATTTTTGTCCAGTATAACCAAAAGCCGACTGTACCACTCCTACTACTGCTTGGTCTAAATCCGCACTTTCATCGACAATAATCGCATTTTTACCCCCCATTTCGGCGATAACGCGTTTAAGATGTTTTTGTCCTGGTTGTAATATTGAAGCTTCGTTATAAATCCGACAACCTACTTCTTGAGAGCCTGTAAAAGCGATTAGGTGTACTTGAGGGTGTTTAACCAGATATGCTCCTACCTGAGAGCCTTTTCCTGGGATAAATTGAAATACTCCTGGTGGTATTCCCGCTTCTACTAACACTTCAGTAATTTTAGCAGCGATAACCGAGGAGTTTTCCGCGGGTTTGAGTAGTGTACAGTTACCTGTAACTAAAGCTGCGACAGTCATGCCCATAGCGATCGCCATCGGGAAATTCCAGGGTGAAATCACCACGGTGATACCGCGAGGTTGATAGACATAGCGGTTATTTTCTCCCGCGACGTCGTAGTTATAACCTGAGTCTAGACGTTCCATTTCTGCTGCATAATAGTTACAGAAATCGATCGCTTCGGATACTTCTGCATCAGCTTGACGGAGTGCTTTACCTACTTCTAGACAAATCCAAGCGGCTAACTCATAGCGTCGTCTCTCCATGATTGTGGCTGCTTTACGCAGGATTTCGGCTCTTTTACTAGCGGGAGTTTTCGCCCAAGCCCGAAAAGCTGCTACTGCTGCTTGCAGGGCTGTTTCTGCTTGCTCTGTATCGATTAGGGCGATTTTGCCCACTATTTCTGTTGGTTTACTCGGGTTAACTGAATCAATGACGTTAACAGTATTAATATATTCGCCATTAATCAAGGGTAAATAGGTTTTACCTAGAGAAGCTTTTACTTGATTTAAGGCTTGTTCGGCTTGTGATCGTAATTGTTGATCACTATAATCTGTATCAGCTGCTCCCCTATAAACTCCTTCTGGGGTTTCTTGATGTGTTTCTACCTTAGTTACTACTGGAGGTGCGATTAATTCTGCTACGGGTTTATCTTCGAGACTCTGTCTTAAGAAAGAGCTATTAGCGGTATTTTCTAATAATCGACGAATCAAATAAGCCATACCAGGTAAGAGGTTACCATAGGGTGTATAGACTCTCACACGGTGTCCACGTTTTACTAAGGCTTTAGCTAGAGAATCCCCCATCCCATAGAGTACCTGCATTTCAAAACTGCGACGAGGTATATTTAAATTTTCGGCGATCGCTATCGCTTTAGCTTGAGATCGTACATTATGAGAGCCTACCGCTGCATCGAGATATTGATGATTTTCCAGCAATAATTGAATTAAGCGTTCAAAGTTTTGGTCTGTAGCTGCTTTTTCGTTATATACTGGTTGTTGCCAATGATTTTGTTGTGCTTTAATCGTTTCTTGATCCCAATAAGCACCTTTAACCAATCTTACGGTTACTGGTGTGCCTCTAGTTTTCGCCCATTGAATTAAACCTTCTAAATCTTGAGAGGAATCTCTGAGGTATCCTTGTACAGTTATTCCGATATCTCTACGGTTACGGAATTCTGCTTCTAGGAGCAAATCTTTAAGAATAGAGAAGGTTAGGTCTTTATATTGATATTGTTCCATATCAAAGTGGATCGCTGCTCCTACTGCTTTAGCTTTTCTTAACAAAATCCGCAGGCGATCGCACACTTTCTCTCTGCTTCCCACTGGATCGATTGGGTCAAATTGAGAGTAAAATGCGGTTAATTTGACGGAAACTTGGACTTTAGGTAAAGATTCTCCCCCAGCTTCGTCTATTTCACTTACCTTTGACCATTTTTTACTTTGTTCGCTGAGAGTTTCGATTAATTCTATATATCTATCCAGGTATGATTGAGCTTCTACATCAGTAATTACCGCTTCTCCGAGTAAATCGATAGTAAACGCCATTTTGTCTCTGCGCAGACGCTCTACCGTTTTAATTACTTCTTTAATATTCTCTCCCGCGATATACTTATAAGCGAGAGATTCTACCGATTTAGTAATCGTCGCTGCTGCTATTTGTGCTGGAGCTGAGTTAGCATCAGTAAAATTAAGAACACCTTTTAAAGCTCCTGGTAACTCTACCGACTCATCACCGAGATACTGCTGTAGATGACGAGCTATTTCTCTCTTACTCTGCAAAGCTGGTAAAGCATCGATAAATCTAAATAGTTGCACCCGTAGATTAGGGTTACTCATCGCCCAACCGAGAAGCTTATCTTCTAAACTGATGCTTCCTAAGAATGAGCGTTTCTCCCTACTCATCTCTAGTAGTTGTTTAGCTATTTCCTGGGTTTGATTTTCATAGTTTTGTGGGGATTTAATCTCTGTAACCACTTGTGCTTAACTCCTTTGCTGCTATATCTAGAGAGAGAAGAGTTCTCTAAACACTGTTAATTTTCTACAAACATTCTATCATATCAGATTTACAAGTTTAAATATGTTAACACTGTAACAAAATCTTTTGACTATACTAGATATAAGCGAGAATGGTAGGTTTTTAGTCATGGTAGCCCATCCTTTTGAATTGCCGCATATTTCTCTAGAAAACTCAGAAGCTTTTGAGGAAGAAGGTAGAGTAGCAGTCAATGTAGTTTTAGACAATCCTCACCCGAACAGAAGAGTTAGCCTGAGATATTTTACCTTTGATTACGACAATCAAGCTGTAGGTTGGCGAGATTTTATCCCCCAACAAGGTAGATTAATTTTTGAACGTGGTGAAACAGAAAAACAGATAATAATCGATATTAATAACGATGATATTCCCGAAGGTGATAAAACATTTGGAGTTAAGATTTTTAACCCAAACCACGCCACAATAGCTGATGATGTAGCGATCGTCACTATTAAGGATGATCTACAACAAAACTTAAGAGAAGCTCAACCCATTATTTCTATCGCTAATAATCAAATAATTTTACCAACAGCTACTAATAACCAATTAGAATTTACGGTATCTTTAACAGAAGCAAGTCAAGAACCGATTACAGTTAACTATAACACATTTTCTCTCTCAGCAACGGCAGATGAAGACTTTACTCATCAAGAGGGATCATTAACTTTTGCACCAGGAGAATTAACTCAAAACATTACTGTAGAAATCTTAGCCAATCAAACAGAAAATGAGATTAAAACTTTTGGGATTCAACTATCAGAGCCAGAAAATGCGCAATTTTCTCCTCAAGAAGTTAGTTATCTAGCTGTAGGTGGTATTCTCAATCAACCAATCAGACAAAATGGCATATTTCAACCAATTGTTAACACAACATTATCTGGAAGAAATATCAGTATTAGTGATGGATTGGTTCAAGATAATACCATAGAGTTTACTGTATCTCTAAATAGACAGAGTCAAATACCGATTCACGTTAGATATTTTACATTTGCTGATGTAGATAGAGCAGAATATCCTTTCATTCCTGAAGATAATTTACTCATTTTCCAACCAGGGGAAACAGCAAAAAATATTAATATTTCTTTAGTGGATAATTGGGAAGAATTAGCAGAAAATAGTAATATTACTGGAGTTAAACTTTATCAAAGTAAAGGAGCAAGAATCATGGATGATATTGGTATAGCAATGAGAGAAGTAGAAAATCCCGATAATTCGGACGTAGAAATAACTACTCTAGCGTTGGGAGAAGAGGGTGGTTTTGATGATGGTATTATTGATGATGAAACTGCCATTTTACCGCCAACAGACGACGTAGAAATAACTACTCTAGCGTTGGGAGAAGAGGGTGGTTTTGATGATGGTATTATTGATGATGAAACTGCCATTTTACCGCCAACAGACGACGTAGAAATAACTACTCTAGCGTTGGGAGAAGAGGGTGGTTTTGATGATGGTATTATTGATGATGAAACTGCCATTTTACCGCCAACAGACGACGTAGAAATAACTACTCTAGCGTTGGGAGAAGAGGGTGGTTTTGATGATGGTATTATTGATGATATCCAATTTAGTACTGAAGCGATAGGAGAAGAAGGTGGTTTCGACGATGGTGATATTTTACTTGATCAAGGGGAAGTGACTACTCTAGCGATAGGAGAAGAGGGTGGATTTGATGATAGTGATCTTGATATCGTACCAGAAGAACTAGCCACTAACCGTGCTGTAGGAGAAGAAGGGGGAGGATTAGTTAGTATTCTACCACCTGTTGGCGAGACTGAAATAAGTACTCGCGCTATGGGAGAAGAAGGGGGATTCTTTAACGAAGTTGGTGATTTTCTAACTAACGGTGATACTGATTTATCATTTCTCTAAGTATAATGTCTATTTTAGTATTAGGGAATAACACTGAACCTCACGCAGTACACATACTAACAGAGTTAAAAAAACAAGGATGTGATGCACATTATCTTGATACATCCTTGTTTCCTGGGCAAATTAGTTTATCTTGCTATTCTCAAAATCATCAAGGAAGGTTAAAACTCCCTAATGGTGACATTCTTGCCTTTGAGGAGATTAGTAGTGTTTTTTGGCGTACTATGTATCCTGTCAAGATTCCTAAATTAGAAGATCGCCAACAATATCAAATAGCCCATAATGATAGTATGAGTACTCTAAGGACTTTTTTACAAGAAAGTTCCATCCGTTGGGTTAATTCTTGGCAAGCTTATCAATTTCATCGGGAAAAACCTTTACAACTAAAAAAAGTACAACAACTAGGAGTTAGAATCCCTGATACTTTAATCACCAATGAACCTCAAGCAGTGTTAGAATTTGCTCAACGTTATCCCCAGGTTATCTTTAAACCAGTTTATGGGGGTGCTCATACGGGTATTTTATCTCAAGATTATTTAGATACTCAACGTCTCAACAGAGTTTTAAAGGTTTCTCCGATTACTCTGCAAGAGTATATACCAGGTACAAATATCAGAAGTTATGTTATTGGTAAATCGGTTTATAGCGCTGAAATTCGTAGTAACTCTGTAGATTTTCGCCGGGATAAGCAAACACAGTTATTACCCGTACAATTACCAGATTCTCTCATCAATGATTGTTTAAAGATTACTCCCGCTTTGTGGTTAGAATGGACTGCTATTGATTGGCGATTAACTCCTGATGGTGAATATGTGTTTTTAGAGGCTAATTTTAGTCCGATGTTCTTATATTTTGAACGTCAGACTAATTTTCCTATTACTAAATCTTTATTACAATTACTTGTTGGATGAATTATAGCAGTCGCCATAACTAATTAAACGGACATGATCTAAAGCTATTAACTTATATTAATACAATAAAGATACATACTCCCCATAACCATTATAGGGTAGAGTTTCCTTAACCTCCCAAGTTAAACCAGGACCATTACTGATAAAGCGTTCCGTAGCTTGAGACCAACGAGGATGAGGTTTAGTGGGATTAACATTAGCCTCAAAATCGTACTCATTAGGAACTAAGGTATGCCAATAAGTAGCTGGTTGAGTCTCGACAAATTCAATTTTAACGATGGATTTAGCCCCTTTAAAACCGTATTTCCAGGGAATAACCATACGTATGGGCGCCCCATGTTGTTTGGGTAAATCATGACCATAGATACCTACTGCGAAAAAAGCTAATTCATTAGCCATCTCCTCAATACGTAAACTCTCTTGATAGGGCCATGGTAATGATCCCAGATGAAAAGCAGGACCTGTGGTAATTTCAGGATCATAAAAAGAGGTAAACCTGACAAATTTTGCCCTATAATCGGGTTCAACTGCTTTAATTAAGGCTGCCATAGGAAAGCCAACCCAGGGTAAAACCATCGACCAAGCTTCCACACAACGAAAACGATAGATTCTCTCTTCTAGGGGAAATTTGGTTTTCAGGTCATCTAAATCATAGGTTTGGGGATATTTAACTAATCCTGTTACTTCTACTCGCCAATTGTCAGTAGGTAAATTTTGGGCGTTTAACCAGATTTTTTTATTACTACCAAATTCGTAGAAGTTATTATATTGACCAGCTAATATCTCTTTAGTCATTGGTCTATCTACGTTTTGCCAGTTAGGGTTAGGGGTTACTCCTGGTATAGTAGGTAATGCTAGGGTTTTTTCTAAGGTAGTTTCCGAGAGGGATTTCTGGCAACCTGTTAAAGGGGCGATACTAGCGATAATACCTGTTCCTAAAGCTGCTTTCAGGAAACGACGACGATTAAAGTAAACCTCCTGAGAGGTTGCCTGATTTTCTTTACTTTGCCATGGTTTGGGGATGTGAATAAAAGTCATAATTAAACTTCTTGTAGTTCTTGACAATCTGCTGTAGTTCTAACCGCCTTAAACATACCAAAACGACAAAGACCTGTACTAAATGCTAAGTACATAAGTAATATAGTAGGTACTTCTCGAAGAGATTTGAGGAATCCTGAGAAACCAAAAAGGATTAAACCTTTAGGTCTAACTATACCTTGCCAAATAGAATCTAACCAAGAAGGTAGGGTTTCTTTTGTCCAATCCGTGGTCATAACTTCTCCTGCCACTAATCCTGTAGCGCTGAGAAGTTCGGCAAAGCCTTCTATACTAGCAAAAGCAGGATGAGACCACTGATCCAACAATTGACGCATAACTAGTTTTTCCCAAAAGTTGAGAGGTTTTTTCGACTCACATCTTTGATTCCAGTCAGCTACTACTAAGATTCCTCCTGGTTTTAAAACCCTCATTAATTCTTGCGCAAATTTAGCTTTATCTTCCATATGTGGTCCTGCTTCAATTGACCAAACTACGTCAAAACTCCCCTCGCCAAAAGATAGGTTTAAAGCGTCATCTACCGCAAATTGAGCCGTAATTTCACTAGGGGTTAATTCTTGTGCGCGTTTGACTTGTTGAGGACTTATAGTTATACCTGTGACTGCAAAACCATAATCTTTAGCTAGGATACGACTACTTCCGCCAATTCCACAACCTACGTCTAAAACCGTTGTCCCTCGGGGTAATTTATCTAATCCTCCCCATTTAACCATGGCATGGACAAAGTCAGATTTAGCTTGTAAAAAGTTTTTGCCTTGTGGAGGTGAACCGTAATAACCTAGATGGATATGTTCTCCCCAATAAAATTCTAAAATACCATCTTCTGTCCATTCGTCATAGGAGTTGGCTACTGTTGCTGAAGATTGATAACGACGAGGGGTGATTAAATATATCACCATACCCACGGTTATTAATAAGGCGATCGCTCCAAGGGGATAATAGATGTACATAAGAGTAGTTGTTGAATTCAAACAAGAGTTAAAGTTGATCACGATTAAACTACTAAGATAAAAAAAGGGGGTTAGACGAACTAACCCTTTATCTACTTTAATACTATTTGCTTAATCGTGTTAACACTTGATTAGAACGTTCGAGGAATCCTTTAATAGCTTCTGCGTCAAAGGCTTTTTGCGCCATTAAAGCTAAATCGTACACGTGTTGGCACATTAAATCTACTAACTCTTGTGTATTTGATGTACCTGTTTCCTGAACAATCATTCCTTTACTCATTTGATAAATGTTATCGATCAAAGGGTGAGTAGTGTTAATCACTAATACATGATCTTCGGGAAAAGTCATGTTTTTTTGCTGCATTAACGCAGTCATTTCTTGCAGACGTCGCATCGCTTCAGGTAGCAAAATCATCGCAGGTGGGGTAGAATCTGGGTCATCAGATTTGAGTGATTGAGTTTTGACGTTAACTCGGGGTTTATTGAGTGCTTTCTCAAAGAGTTCTTTAATGACTTCCGAACGAGTTTTATTACTGGTAGGATCAACTAATTCTGTCTCTTCATCTGTTTGTAAGAGGGTTTTATCTAATTCAGAATCTACCCGAGAGAATTTCACGTCTTGATACTCTTGTTCGAGGAAGGGGATAAAGTAGTTAGCATCGATAAAGGTATCGAGGAATAATACTTCTATTCCCTGTTTTTTGTACAATTCTACATAAGTACTCTGGGTATCTGGATCTGTACAATAAAAAACGCGGTTTTCGTGTTTGCTTTGGTTGCGCTCTAAATAAGCTTTCAGTGTGGTATAGTTATCGCTATCTTGACTATCTTCTGGTTGATAGGTGGTACGGTAGATGATGATATCTTCTACTTGTTTTTTGAATTTTTCGTCTTTGAGTGAACCGTATTTGACGAATGTTCCTAAGTCTTGCCAACCTTGAGTATAAACCTGATAGTTTTCTTTATAGAGACTGTTGAGGCGATCGCCTATTTTTTTGGCGATAAAGTCAGCGATACGTCTGACGGTACGATGGTTAGTTAGAGAACTTCTCGAAACGTTTAAAGGAATATCAGGACTATCGATCACACCACGTAGGGGCATTAAAAATTCTGGTATAATCTCTTCACAATGGTCACTGACGAAGACTTGATTAGAGAACAGTTTAATGTGTCCTTTGGTAATGTCTATATCTCCTCGTAGTTTAGGAAAATAGAGAATACCGTTAAGTAAAAAGGGATAATCTGTGTTGAGATGTACCCATAAAATCGGATCTTCGGTAAAGGGGTACAAATAACGATAAAATTCTAGATAATCCTCTTCTGTCAGGTTTTGGGCTGATTCTTTCCAGGGCGATCGCTGTTTATTAATTACTTCTCCATCTAGTTTGATGGGAACTGACATAAAGTCACAATAGGTTTTAATTAATTGTTGAATGCGGGCTTTTTCGAGATATTCTAGTTCATCATCTAGGAGAGTCAGTGTAATGGTTGTTCCTGGTGTTGTACGTTCTGAAGGGGTTAATTCAAATTCTGGTGAACCATCACAAGACCAGTGTACAGCTTCTGCGCCATCTTTAGAGGATAAGGTATCGATTTCTACTTTTTTGGCTACCATGAAGCTAGAATAGAAGCCTAAACCAAAATGACCTATTAAATCATTGGCGTCTTTTTGATATTTACTGATGAATTCTTCCGCGCTAGAAAAAGCTACTTGATTGATATATCTTTTTATTTCTTCAGCTGTCATACCAATTCCGGTATCACTGACTGAGAGGGTTTTATTTTCTGTGTCAATATTAATTTCTATTAAGGGTTCGGCTAATTCTCTGCTAATCTCTCCTGAGTAAGCTACCATCTTTAATTTAGCGATCGCATCGACGCTATTAGAGATTAATTCCCGTAAAAATATTTCGTGATCTGTGTAGAGTGATTTTTTGATAATCGGGAAGATATTCTCTGTGTGAATCGTGATGTTACCTTTTTCTAATACAGTCATATCTCTTCTCCTTGCTTTTATTTTCTCATTGTCTCTGATTCTGTTACTATCTTAGTTTAGGAATTTCACCACTAGATCTATTCGGTTTTCCCCTTATTTTGATAAGCTGTAATCATTTGTTGAGCGATCGCTTGCCAACTATACTTCTCTTGGGCGATTTTTTGGGCTTTTTCTCCTTTTTCTCGTCTTAATTGTTCATTTTGACAAGCTTCTAACAAAACCTTAGTCAAATCCTTAGCCTGATTATCACATACCCAACCTCCTGGGGCTATATCCTCATAAATATATACTTGTTTTGAGACAACCACAGGTGTTCCCATCGCCATTGCTTCTACTACTGCGATGCCAAAATTTTCATAGTATGAGGGTAAAACGAATAAATCGGCATCTCGTAGTAATTCATATTTATACTCACCTTCTACAAAACCTGTAAAATGAGTTCGAGACTTTAAAACAGATTGAGAGACGCGAGTTTTAATTTGTTGTTCATATTCTTGATTTTGGGGATTACTTCCCGCTAAGACTAATTGGAAATCCACCCCGTCAGAGTAGATATTCTCTAAAGCTGTCATCAATAATTCTAGTCCTTTTTTGGGGTCTAAACGCGACATAAACAGAATCAGTAGTGATTGCTCATTTATCCCCAATTTCTGACGTCCTTGCCCTAATTTTGGCATAACTGAGGGTATATTTACTCCTAATGGTCTAATTAAATCTTTAGTTTGACAGCCAAAACGTTCTGAGATTTGACATTCCTGTTCACTGGTAAAATGTATTCCTTGAGCGTGAGCTAAATTATCTCTTTCCCATAAATAAGCATATATTTGCTTAAGTTGTTTTTTTTTGCACAAATCAGCTGGATCTAAAGTACCCAAAGGACGTAAAATATAGGGTAATTGTCGATAACGAGCGATTTTAGCTGCTGCTGTACTCACAGGTGAAAATAAAGCGTGTATATGAGCTAAATCATAGTTATTAGCGTTTCTGTATAACCAAGTTAATAACCCTAGGGAAAACTTATAACGTCGCCAAGGTGAACAACGAAAATAAATAACCTGATAACCATCTTGTCTTACAGGAGTTCCTAGTGGTACAGTTAAGGGTAGTTGTCCTTGATCACCATTAGCATTTGTAGTAATAATTGTAACATCTATCCCCTCTGAGGCTAAAGCTTGAGACAATCCTAAAACCATTTGACTAGGACCACCATAAATCAAGGAAAGAGAAGGTATAATCTGTAAGATGCGCACTTTGGTTATTATTTGAATTGAATAGGTATCAGAAAAAATACTGATGCTAAGGGTTGATTTTCTGAGTATGTTTAAATTAGCTCACAAGTCAAAAATGTGCTATACTGACGCTCAATAGCTAAGACTGTCGGGTGCTGCCTTTGAGTTTGAGCTAGCTATTGTAGCAGTGTCTTAAGCTTTTTTGTCCTTGCACCCTATAATAACCATTAAAAGTATTTTAACAACAATGTCTTATTCATGGTTTCCCGAAAAAGCCACAATAGCTCAAACACAGGTAATTGCCCAAGCACCTAACACCGACTCAGCCCAAGCAAACAATATGGCGGGACGAGTGTTAACCTATATACCTATAGCATTAGCTGGTTTATTTTTTGCTCTTTTCCTTTATAGTCAATGGCAACTCAAGAAAAAAACTAAAGCTTTAAGTCTAGAAGAATATAAGTATAAAGATCTTAAAAAAAAGCTGAAATTAGCTTTAAGCACTATTCAGAAAATGGAAACTAACCCTGATTTGGTACATTCTCGTGATTTTAACCTGGATTATTTGAGAATGCGCATGGATGAGGAGGTTTTTCACTACGTTATCGTTAACCAAATTAAAATAAAAGTTAAACAACTTATTACTCAGGCATTACGACCAGACACCAAAAGAGAAACCACTGTAGGAATAGCTAACACTAGTGGACGCAAAGTCGATAAAACCTTTGATGTTACTTATGAAATAGAAACTAATGGACAATGGCGAACTAATGTTTTATTTCGTGTCCAAATCAAACTGACTAAATTACCGCTTCGCACTAGTTCTAGTCTTGTAGATGAGATTATCGTCTGTATAGAATATTATCTTTGTCCTGATGATAGTCAAGATAATTGGACACCCACGATCAATGGTAAAGTAGTAGTAGTAAGTTGGGATCAGCGCGCTAGACCGACTCCTCTGTTGGTTTTAGAACAAGCAGAAGAAGGAAGCGTCATTCTCAAAAATGACCAATGGGGAAGATCAGCCAATTCTAAAAATACTCCAGGTCAGCAGATCAGTCAATAAGGCACTATTTGAGACATTTATCAAAAAAATGGGTTAAAAACGCCCTGCTTCAGGAGGGCTTTTCTTGATTGTTGATAAGCTAAAACGCATTTAAAGGAAAAAGCTACAGTGTCATCACCAGTTCAATTTCACCAAATTTTAGAAATGATTGATTGTCTTTCTCTTGATGAACAACAGGATTTAATTAATATTGTTCAACATAGACAAATGGAAAAAAGAAGGGAAGAAATTGCCAATAACATTAATCAAGCACGACAAGAATATGAACAAGGACAAGTTTTTCGTGGTAATATTGATGATATTATTAATGAATTAAATAATGACTAATTTAGTTCTTAGTTTATTTTCACTACACCCTAGGGCGCAAAGCTTGCGCCCCTATAGGTAAGTAATTAAGCAAAAACAAAACTAGATTCTGTCAACTCAGAAACTTGAGTATTCAGCAGAATGGCTAAATCTTGATTAGCAGGTGTCAGACTAACTACAGTATTGCTACCGCTTTGAGTAATATTTAAATCTTCAAAACTAAAATCAGTAGTAGCCAAGCCGATGACATCTTCTCCTGGAGTAAAATCAGTGATAGTTTGAGCCATTGGGGGTATATCTTCAGAATCAGTGACTAACCAGAATTGATCCGCACCTGGTCCACCAGTAACCACATTGTTACCTTGACCATTACCGAGGAACAGAATATCATTACCAGAGCCAGCGATAAGGCGATCTCCGTTACCTGCAAAGATCAGGTCGTCTCCTGATCCTAAATCAATGCGGTTACCACCATTGGCTAAAGTAATGTCAACTACATCATTACCAGCACCAGTAAAGAGATTTTGACCTGCACCTACAAACATTTTCTCTCCTGGTAAAACGCTATCAAAGCGATCGTCTCCATCTGTACCAAAAACGTTTTGGGGTAATTCAGAAATAGGAGGTTCTACAGGAGAATCTGACGCTAGAGAGTCTTCACGATAAGAGAGAATTTGAATACGAGTATCTTCTTCTCTGAGAGTATCAGGAGTACCCAAAGGTACATCATCGGAGGGATCATCAGTTCCCATGCGCGAGAATTGATAGAGATATTCTGCTAGAGAATCTTGTTGTGAACCGTTACCAAATACAGGAGCGTTATTAGGAAGATCAGCAGGTGTTTCAGCGATAACCCCTCCAGTAGAATTTTGAGGATCATTAGGATCGAGATTGACACGATTTTGATTCTCAATAAAGCTAAAGATCCGACTAGCATTAAAACCTAGAGTAGCCATACGAAAGACCTGAGCTCCAGTCATAACTTCACCATCTTGAATGATAAAGTCACCTAAACTACCATCTTCGTTGAGGAAACGAGCATTACGTACTCTCATTCCTTCGGGTTGATCTGGATCAAAGGAATAAGCGAAACCGCCAACTTGGTAAGCACCATTATCGCCATCACCGTTACCTAAACCGTTAATTGACTCTAGGGCTATTTTAAGTTCTTCCCCTGTAATATCAATTAAAGCGATACTATTATTAAATGCTAAAGCACTTTCTATGTCTGCTTGACTAATACCTCCTGCAGGTTTACCTACAGCTTCGTTAGCATCATTGGGGGTGCGACTATTATCGGGTAAAATCTGTCCAATTGAAGCGCGGATGCCACTACCATTACTCATGGAAATAACTACATCTTCATCCCAGAATCGACTATACCAAATGTAGCTATCGTGAATCAGGTTAGCTAAGTTAGTTTCTTGGTTACGGACACCGTCAAAATCACCACCTAGTCTTTGTCCATTTAAGAATTCATCGGTGATACCATACCAACGAGAGTCTTTATCGTTCATTTGATTGCTCAAAGCAGTGGCTAAATTATCGATACGAGAATCGTATAAATTGGTAGCATTGAGAGCCTCAACTTGACTGATATCACCAGGATAAGCACGACTAACACTGATATCAAAATCTAGGTCTGTACCGAAGTTATATTGACCATCACCATTAAAATCGTTGACGATTACACCATCTGAATTAAATTCTAACTGTAGATAACCGAGGTATTCATGATTCATATCGGTGTTAACTACAGCGGTGGGTAATCCATCAGCATTTTCTAGAAGCAGGGGATAGGATTCAATCTGATACTCGTCACCAGGATAGAGAGGATTAGCTCGATTTTGGAAGATAGTGTTAGAGCCACCCGCAATGTAAACATCTACATCTTTAAGACGGGGAACTAACTCATCGATATCAATATTAATCCTTTGCATATGAGTAGCAACGATTACTTTATTGACATCATCTTCAGTACCCAAAATGTTATCTGGACCTGCGATCGCCCGATCAATTTGTTCTTGAATGAGGGCGGCTAGATCATCATAACCTTGTTCATCAGCTACCCAATTTTCAGGAGTGACTATACCACCATTAGCCACTGAATTAGAAGCCAAAGAAGGCATAGTGGGGGTAGTAGCGGCTACCACAGCAAAAGTTTCTCCACCAACATCGATATAAAGTGGATCCATGGTTGTTTGATTACCCAAACCTTGAGCGGAGCGCATTCCCTCTACTTGTAGTGGACCTAAATAAGGATCAGCAGCAAAGTCCATATTACTGCTCATATAGGGGAAGAAAGTACCAGGATAGGTGCGATCGAGATTTAATACTGATTTAACTTCTCCTGATTGATAGTTTTCGCTATGAACATTGACATAGAGTTCGCCGTTATTTAAGGCTTCTTCCAACTCTTCGGTTAAAGTAATTACCCCTGTGAAATAAGCTGATAATCGATCTTCAGTAGCATTAACTTCTAAAGGTGCAACCACTGCGCCACCATCAGCAGCATTATGAAGATGAATTGAACCTAAATCAGCTACTTCGTAAAGAGGGCTACTTAAATCAGCGACATTACCATGAATTCGTAAAGTCCGAACGGTTTCTTCTCCATTCTCAGTTTCTTCTACAGCAACGGTAAAGGAATTATCAGTACGTCCATTAGCAGAGGTTATATAATCTTCTTCTACAGGAACAAAAACATTATTTAAACCGATAGACAAATCAGGATTAGCAGTGATAGCTTGAGCTACTTCGTCGGTAGGTATATCAAATTCATGATTACCCCAAGTAACAGTTTGCCAGTTTAAGTAATTATTGATCATTACTTGTCCTGAGCCTTTTAATCCAAAGATTGCCTCACTAGCATCTAGATATAATCCTGCGATCCATAAATCACCTGAGTTAATAAAGAGAGTAGGATCATCGTTAAGACTGCGTAAACGGTTCATTACCGCTGCATTACGATTAGCATCTTGAGGAGCTGCGGCAAATCCTTCTTGATCAGACTGATGAAAGAGATTTACTCTGAATACGTCGTCGCTATTATTGCCTAGGCTGATATCTACAAAAACAGCATGGTGATCAGAGACTCTGTTATCATATCCATCTCTAGCTTGATCAGTTTCAAACGTTCCTTCAGGTAAAAATATATCTCGGTTAAGGGGATCTTGTGTATCGGGATAAAAAATTCCTGAACTCTTAATATCTAAATTATCCGAGGGTAAAACATAATCTACTCTTAAGTCAAAGCCTGAAGTATCATGACCTGGATTACCTTGCTGATTGTAAACTTCTGGGTTGCTATCTTTTTGTAGATAGGCTGCTTCTACACCCCCTGCAGCAAAGGGAGTAACGCTGGTATTAACATTAGGATGGGTTAAAATTTGATTGATCGCCCCACGCCCTAAGCTAGGATCGCCTTTATCAGAATCACCATCTACAGGATCAGCATTTTGATCACCCATAATGATAAATCTAGCCCCTGCTGCTAAACCACCGACATTACCTTGATCATCGTAGATATATTCAGCGCGATCGCCTCCTGATATATAATCTGCCCAAAGACGAATCTCGTCGTTATTGCGTTTTAAATTACGTTTTTCTGCACCATCGAAAACTGGAGGGGTGGGGTGACTAGCTAAAACATGAATTGTTTCGCCATTAACATTAATTGGTACATCAATGTGGTTTTTAGATGATAACCTGAGTACATCGATCGCTTCGGCAGAGAAATATTCAGTTAAGGGCGTTGTTCCTTCTGCACCTATATTTGTTTCTAGATAACCTCCTGGCATATCTTTCCAGAGAAACTCTTGAAAAGTTCGCACATTATCCTGCTCAATTGGGTATTGAGAGAGTACAACCATACCATATTGACCGGGGAAGTTGCCAAAACCATAGGCATCATTAGGTAAAGCAATTTGACCGTCATTATTTAAATCTACTGAGGCTAACTCTCCAGTGTTAGTAGGCGGAATATATACATAGTTATACTCAATCGGATCTAGGTTAAAGCCATCTACCTGTTGAGGAATTTCTAGATAATTTTGCTGAAATAGACTAATTCCTTCACCATTAGGATCATAGTCAAATTCTTGTAAGAGTAGAATCTCAGGACGAAGATACTGAATAATTGCTGCATTATTTTGAGCTAGTTCATAATCTGTTTCTTGGAGAATTTCTATTAGTTGACCTTCTTCTGTACGGCGATCGCTTAGAGCACTGTTGAAAGTCATAAACCGAATTGAGTCTGGAGTAGATTCAGGGTTATTTAAAACCTCAACCTCTGTAATAAGTGACATTTTTCTCAATAAATTTAAGTTTACTTTCAGTCAGTCACTATCATAAAACCTTTGTATTAAGTAAACTTTATCAACAGTTTAAGAATAGATTATAGATTATGGTAATTTTAACTAAAAAATCCCCAACCTAAAAGGATGGGGAGCATATCAACTGTTTTTAGCTTCTTTTCTGGCGCTTTGCCAAGCTGAAGTCATTCTACTAAAATTGACGCGGAATTCTCTAAAACCCCAAAAACTTCCTGCTGTATCTTCATCCCAAGAAGCTGAGAGAATCCCATAACTTAAACCAATAACTCCTGAACCGAAAAGACCCATAGTCACTAATACTACAGCGGTAGTTGGTACTTTAAATAACTCGTTACTGACAATCCAATAAAACATAAAAAAAGATGATATTCCCAAGAAAGTAGGAATACCCGCAAAAGCCATCATACGAGTAATCATCCGCTTACTGACTATATCGGGTATAGCGGACAAATTAGCCTTATTGGTATCAAAAGCAGAGTTTTCGCGGTATGGTGATTTAATTGGTGTAGGTTCAGTTGTTTGTGGAGGAGATTTTTTCTTCTTTTGACGTGGTTCAAAAGGTATTTTTTCCCGTGAAGACTCAGAAGCCATAGTTTTTGAGGTAATATTAACGACGAAGACCAAGACGTTTGATCAGTTGTTGGTAGCGATTGCTATCTTGTTTATTAATATAAGCCAAAAGACGTCTGCGACGACCAATCATTTTCAACAATCCTAATCTAGAGGAATGATCTTTAGGGTTAATTTTCAGGTGTTCGGTGAGTTGGTTAATACGGTTAGTCAAAAAAGCAATTTGTAAATCCGATGACCCTGTATCGGTTTCGTGTATTTGATATTGAGCGATGATTTCTTGTTTTTGTTCTTGAGTTAAAGCCATTGTTGATTTATTTAAAAAACACTGCAATCTCTTATAATATCATAAAATCAATTCAAGTACACAGTATTGGACTCCCGTCTCAAAAATTCTCACTCCTCCACCTTCAGCAACAGTTTGTCTTAAAGCGTCTGGATTGGTAACTCTAACCCCTGCTAAATAATTAATCCCCATTTGTGCTAATTCAGGTAACCAAGGTAAGGTAGGACCGATTAACACTAATTGAGCATCTTGTGCTAATTCGACCAGACGAGGGAAAGTTTTATTGACGATAGAAGTAGCCGTCAGAAACACCCAATCAGCATCAGGTAGATAATATTCACAAGCGGGATCTGGTAAATCATTACCCGTTGGTTGACGTTCAATTACAGTGATTTCCATCTCTGCTTCATATTGTGCTAAACGAGGATAACGACCAATAACCACCACCTTTTTACCACGTATTTGGGGGAGAAAATGGTCAAAAACGGCTAAATTAGCAGATTTATTAGTAGTGATAGGGGTTGCTTGGCAGATTAAAGTAGATTGACTATTGATAGCAGCATTAACCGCAGCCATACCTACTGTAGCTTCATAAATATCCCAAGAACGTAACCAAGGGGTAAGATTAGTTAGGGGTTGATTGACTAAAGTGCCCGACCAAGGTAAAGTACGATTAGGGATACCAGGACTCATAGCTAAGCCAATAGCATCGCTTTGACACATAGTCCAGGTTAAGCCAATTACAATCTCTTTGACGCTATGATCAACTTGACTAGCGTCGAGGAGTAAATTATATATTTCTCGGGGATTAAGCATAAAGGATTATCTTAAGATGGTAAAAGTAGGCGATCGCGCTCCAGATTTTGCTCTGACCTCTCAATCAGGTCAAACAGTCAAATTAAGTGATTTCTTGGGAAAAAAGAACGTAGTCTTGTATTTTTATCCTAAAGACGATACACCAGGTTGTACAGCAGAATCTTGCGCTTTTAGAGATAGTTATGAGGTTTTTAGCGAGGTTGGAGCAGAAGTAATCGGGATTAGTGGGGATTCTGTTGATTCTCATGTACGTTTTGCTGGTAAATACAATCTTCCTTTTACTTTGTTGAGTGACCAAAATAACCAAGTGCGCAAACTATTTGGTGTACCCGCAACTATGTTTATTTTACCAGGACGTGTGACCTACGTTATCGATAAAGAGGGAATCGTTAGACATATTTTTGATTCTATGTTAGATTTCAAAGCTCATGTAGAAGAGTCGTTACAAATTCTCAAAACCTTGGGGTAGTCTATGTCTCAACCATCACCATATTTTGATAATTTACCCACTAGAATAAACAAGGGCGATCGCACCGCTGGGATGGCTTTTGGCAAACACATCCATTGGGGTTATTGGGAGAATCCACAATCAGCGACAGGAACATTAGAAGACTTTGCCGGGGCTGCAGAAGCACTAAGCGCGAAAATGGTAGAAATAGCCCAAATTAGCGACAATCAGACGATATTAGACGTAGGTTGTGGGTTTGGGGGGACAATTAGTTATCTCAATGATCATTTTGATTATCTCAAGTTAACGGGAATCAATATTGATGGAGAACAAATTAAAAGAGCACGGGAGTTAGTTAAGCCTAAAGGTAATAATAGCATAGACTTTATTAACGCTAACGCTTGTGCCATACCCTTAGATAGTTTAGAAGGCGATCGCCTTCTAGCGGTAGAGTGTATTTTTGCTTTTCCTAGTCGGTTAGAATTTTTCCAAGAAGCTTATCGGTTACTCAAACCAGGAGGAAAGTTAACTATCTGTGACTTTCTCCCTGTACCTTGGTTTGCAGGAATTTGGCAATATTGGGAAAATAAGCTTAATCCCCGTATTGCTACCACCTATGGAACAGCTAAAAGTAGTAATCCCGTCTTCAGCTTTATCTCTCTGTCACAGTATCAGGAATTAGCTCAAAAAACTGGATTTAAATTGGCTACAGTGGTAGATATCACTAAAAATACTTTACCAACCTATCCCATCGTCAATCGCATCATGAGAGAAGCTAATCCCAACTCAACTATTTTTAATACCACCGAGGGTTTAGCGATCATTAGTCGTTTCGGTTGGATGGGTTATTTGATTCTCGATTTTGTTAAAGAATGAAAATAATTCAAAATCTCTTATTTACCCAAATTCGTAAACAACTTTCTTCACCTCCAGTAATGCGTCAAAGTCGTCGCGGTATAGAAATAAAATCGGCAGCAGAAATAGATATTATGCGCCATAGCGGTAAAATAGTGGCTACTGTCTTAGCAGAGATAGCCGCTATGGTTGAACCAGGTATGACTACCGCCGATTTAGATACCTACGCTCAAAAACGCATTGAGGAAATGGGTGCAATCCCTAGTTTTAAAGGTTATCATGGTTTCCCTGGTTCGATTTGCGCTTCGATTAATCACGAAGTAGTCCACGGTATCCCCAAAAGTAATAAAATAATTCGTGCAGGAGATTTACTTAAGGTTGATACAGGTGCACATCAACGGGGTTATCACGCTGATTCATGTATCACTATAGCTGTAGGTCAAGCCTCGGAAGAAGCCTTAAAGTTACAAAGAGTAGCCCAAGAAGCGTTAGCTCTCGCTATAGCACAAGTAAAACCAGGTAATTGTCTTTTGGATATCGCAGGAGCGATCGAAGATTATGTTAAAGCCCAAGGATATAGCGTAGTCGAAGAATATACAGGACACGGTATAGGCAGAAATCTACATGAAGCACCTGCTGTATTTAATTTCCGCAATAATCAGTTACCAAATTCTACATTACGCCCAGGAATGACTTTAGCTATTGAGCCAATCGTCAACCAGGGTTCAAAATTTACCAAAACTTTGAGCGATCGTTGGACTGTAGTAACTGTAGATAATTCTCTGTCTGCTCAATTTGAACATACTATTTTAGTTACCGCTGATGGTTATGAGATTTTGACTGAAAGGAATTAGGCAAGAGGGAAGAGGCAAGAGGGAAGAAGTTAGGTCAGTCAACCTTGATAACTATAATTAATTACAAATATAGATATTAATAGACAGATTCCCATTATCTAAAATTGTAGGTCAAATAAGCGTACTTTGTCAACCCCCACAC
>RECR01000095.1 GCA_007693955.1 Gloeocapsa sp. DLM2.Bin57 | reverse complement strand
AACAAGAATCTCCCGTTATAATGCGTAGCATTTAGCGGGGGGAGTGTCAATTTAACAGAGTTTTACATTATCCGAAGAGCTCAATTATGCTTGTCAGTTTCCAAAACAAAATCAATGTTTAAGTTGTTTTTGACGTGGGTTTATTACTTTATTAGTCCATATAATTAAAGGTCTGTTAATGAAAAAGTAAAGCCCTCTGCCAAGGAGGAGGTTTTAAACCCATTTTTCTGATAATAAGTTTCTCAGCATTTCAGTCTAAACAGTTTAACCCGATTAGAGAGAAATACTGAGTTTCCTAATGTTTAGTTGTTAGTTACCAGAATAGTATAGCACCGCGCCAATACCACCAAATTGTTTTAATTTGTCTGCGCCTTCACCATAGACGAATTCAACCTCAGCCCCTGAGAGGATGACGTCAACGATTAAAGAATCAAATTCCTCAGTATCAACGGGGTAGGGAATCACTAAAGTTTTAACTTTACCACGCTCTAGGGCTATTTCTACTCCTTGTTTTTCGATGACTGCAGGACCATTTTTATTAAACTGATAGACAAGATTTTCTACTACAGTCACATCGTGATCTTGTTCGTAAGCATAAGCAATAGGTCGAACTATATCAGCGATTTCTCGTTCAGGTAGCTTGAAATCCATCGGTTCAATAGCTACTACTAAGTCTCTGACATTAGGACGTAGCGCGCTTCTGATTTGTGCTGCTTGTTGCTGATTACCACCAAAAACGATTCGTTCTGCTTCTAAACTCTCTAGGAAATATTGATTGATTTCACCGGCTACTTCTTTGATAAAACGTTGTTCGTATTCTTTGTCTCGGCGATCGAAAGCGAGAGTCTTTGATTTACGTCCAAAACGTCGGGCTAGTTCGTGTTCTGTAGATAATTGTATTTCATTAGTAGCCCTAGTGAGAAATACTTCGACGATTCTTACTTCTGAACCTGAAAAGAGAATCGCTAGATATTTTTTGTATTGATCTAAAGCGAATAACAGGTGTTTAATTTGGGGTAATCCGTAATAAACACGAGTTTTCATCGGCACTGGTAAATCGATGGCTACTAAATCCTCAAAGTCGCTAAACAAAGCGATCGATCTACCTGTGGGTTTTTGGTGTTGTAGGCGATCCATAATCATTGTTTCTGTACGAGATAAAGTTTTCTGGGCTTCCCAACGCTTCATCTCTTCGGGATCTAGTTGTGATTCAAATCGTTTTAATTCGTTTTTTAGTTCGATTTGCCAAGCAGGAGTTACTCTCTGGTTTTCTGGATTGGTTGAATCTATATCTACATAAGCGGTCAAAATCGAGTTATTTTGATAGTCGTGTGTACTGACAAAATCACGAAACAAGTCGAGAATGTCGTTGATATCTGTGGTCATTTTGTTTTTTTAAGCACAATTATTTAGTTGATCTTACCCCATCATAGTATTCAATTACTCAAGAGCACTTTTGATGGCTGTTTCAATCTCCTTTAAGCTAACATCTGTTTGGTCCGATTTAGCATAAATTAGTCAAAAACGGTCAATCATCTCTGAAGGTGAAAGATAAGAAGCCTACACCATAATCTTTGATTCGGTGTAGGAGTATGTCACCACGAACTTTAAAAACTGTGGCTGTTGTACCTGTAATCTGATCCCCTATAAAATTTCCTTCTTGTAGTTTTCTAATAATCGGTTCGATATCCTGTTTAATTTGGCGATAGCGTCTGAACAGGTTTTTAAAGCGACGTTCAAAGGATGAGGTAAAGCGGACTTCTACCATGAGTTTATTTACTTATTATTTTCAGTCCACAGTTGTTCAATGGGGTAGGTTTGTTCAGTTAAGGCTTGTTGAAGGGATTCTTGTAAATCTGCTAGGATCTGTTGGCAAGATTCATGCTCATCAATCCACTGGAGTCCGCTTTCAGTTTCTAGGGTATGTACTAATTTTTCCCATAATTTAATTGGAACTATGACGTCGGTTGTGTCACCTGAGCTGTTAGTTATGTAACGTAGATTAAGGTTAGCTTCTGATGGATTCATTGATGGTTATTTCTAAAGGATGGTTGATCAGGTTGGTAATTTGAATAGTAGATAGTTACAAATCTAAACCACAAAGTTAACTAGTTTATCAGGTACGACAATGACTTTTTTAACTTCTTTTCCTTCGAGATAGCGCTGGGCTATTTCAGAGTTACGAGCGTATGTTTCTAAGGTAGAGCGATCGCTTTTAGCTGGTACTTGAATCGTTCCTCTAGTTTTACCACTAATTTGAATAACTAGGGTTATCTCATCTACTACCAAAGCTTCGGGATTTAATTGGGGCCAAGTTTGTTGATGGATCGAACTATCATAACCGAGTTGATGCCATAATTCATCGGCTAAATGGGGTGCAAAGGGAGCGATTAATTTGAGTAAGGTTTCAATTCCTTCCCGATAAACACTCTGATTAACACAGGGAGAGTCGTTTAAAGCGTTACTTAGCTTCATTAACTCTGACACTGCGGTATTAAACTGATAATCCCCTGCTAAATCTTCTGAGATTGCTTGAATCGCTGTATGAATAGCGCGTTTTAATTCTTTCTCTTCTTTACTTAACTCAGAGAGGGGTTTAACTTTAGTTGCACAATTTTTAACGTCAAATTCTGTTACTAGACGCCAAACCCTATTCAAGAAGCGATATTGTCCTTCTACATCAGCGTCATCCCATTCTAAGTCTTTTTCTGGTGGTGCTTTAAAGAGAATAAACATTCTCGCGGTATCTGCTCCATATTTGCCGATAACCTGTTGGGGATCAACGCCATTGTATTTAGATTTAGACATTTTTTCATAAAATACCTCTAGAGTATCTCCCGTTTGAGGATCGTAAGGATGATTGGGGTTAACTTCAGCTTGAGGTATATATTTACCCGTAAGGGGGTTTTTATAGGTCATTCCCTGTACCATTCCCTGAGTTAACAGACGTTGAAAAGGCTCAGAACAATTGAGTAAACCGCGATCGCGCAGTACTTTAGTAAAGAAACGAGAATAAAGCAGGTGTAAGATTGCGTGTTCTATTCCTCCTACATACTGATCTACTGGCATCCAGTCGTTAACTTGAGATTTACTAAATACCTCTTCTGAGTTATTAGCATCGGTATAACGTAAAAAATACCAGGAAGAATCAATAAAGGTATCCATAGTATCGGTTTCCCTACGTGCAGGTTTACCACAATTAGGACAAGGTACATTGACCCAATCTGTTAATTTAGCTAAAGGAGATGGTCCTCGACCACTGAATTCTACATTCTCGGGTAGTTTAACTGGTAAATCCTCTGCGGGTACTGGTACTGCGCCACAGTCTTCACAGTGTATGATGGGTATGGGTGCTCCCCAGTAGCGTTGACGGGAGATTAACCAGTCTCTGAGACGATATTGTATTCTGGCTTTACCAAATCCTTGGGTTTCGGCGTAGTTGATAATGGCTGTTTTGGCTTCAACAGAGGGAATACCGTCAAATTGTCCTGAATTGATGAGTATTCCTGGATCTGTATAGGCAAGCTCTAGTTTTTCTTCGGTTGCTCCCTCTGGTATAATTACTACTTTAATGGGTAGATTTTGTTCTTGAGCAAATTTAAAGTCTCGGACATCGTGAGCAGGTACACCCATTACCGCTCCTGTACCATATTCATAGAGGACATAATCGGCGATTAAGATGGGTATCTCTTCACCGTTAAAGGGGTTAATGGCGATCGCTCCTGTTAAGACTCCTTGTTTGGGTTTGTCTTCTGCGGTTCTTTCTAGTTCGCTTTGACTTTTGACGGTTTCAATAAACGCGGTTACCGCTTCTTTTCTCTGATCGGTAGTAATTTCTAGAGTCAGAGGGTGTTCTGGTGCTAAAACTACGTAACTTACACCATATACTGTATCTGGTCTGGTGGTAAATACGCCTATTTTGGCTGCTTGATTAACTACGGGAAATTCTAGATAAGCTCCTACTGATTTACCAATCCAGTTAGCCTGCATTAATTTTACTCTCTCAGGCCATCCTGTTAATTGGTCTAAATCTTGTAATAATTCTTCTGCATATTCAGTGATCTTTAAAAACCATTGTTTGAGTAGTTTTCGCTCTACTATAGCCCCAGATCGCCAGGATCTCCCTTCGTTATCTACTTGTTCATTAGCTAATACTGTTTGGTCAATGGGGTCCCAATTTACCGCTGCTTCTTTTTGGTAAGCTAAACCCATTTCTAAAAATTGTAAAAACAGCCATTGAGTCCACCGATAATAGTCAGGACGACAAGTGGTTACCTCTTTACTCCAATCGATGGATAACCCCAATTGCTGTAGTTGTTTTCGCATTTGCGAGATATTCTGTTCAGTCCAAGTAGCAGGTGGGATACCACGTTCAATGGCTGCGTTTTCTGCGGGTAACCCAAAAGCATCCCAACCCATGGGGTGGAGCACTCGATAACCCTGCATTCTTTTTACGCGAGCTATTACATCTGTAATCACATAGTTGCGCACGTGTCCCATGTGCAGATTCCCCGAGGGATAGGGAAACATGGAAAGGGCGTAAAATTTGGCAGAGGCTGAATCTAGTTCGGTTTGCTCTAAACCTAGTTCTGTCCAACTTTGTTGCCATTTTGACTCTATTTCTGCTGGGTTGTATCGGGACTGCACAGATATCTCCTTTGTTGTTACATATTACATTCGGCTAGGGTTTTGTCTATATAAGGGGTTAGTGGCTCAAACCACATATCCCATACTTCTGCTCCTTGGCCACTTTGAGCAATAAATTGATTAACTGTTTCTCTCCAGACGGCGTTATCATCATCCCCGGGAAGAATCATACCATAAGCTGCACAGAAGGGGCGATCGTTCACTAGGGGTGTGGCTACTACAAAGTTATCAGGATCAACCTGCATAATGGTAGCGCTACCTATTAATAAGATACCATCGCTAGCAAAGCCTGTGATTTCTCCTGCTTGAACTGCTTCTATTCCTTCTATTCTAGTCGTAAAGGTATCGTTGATTTGAGATTCAGGATACACCATTGCCATTTCTTGCGCGTTGGTTGTTCCGGCGATCGTCCCAATCGTCGCTGTTTTCATGTCTTCTTCGGTTATACCCCCTTGAGCAAAAATTTGGGTAGCTGTGACAAAAAAGGGTAAGGAAAATTTGATCTGCTCTTCTGTTTCTCTTTCGGCTGTAATTGTGTTAGGTCCACATTCTAAGTGTACCTGTCCTCCTGTAACTAGTTCCCACCTATTTTGAGTTGTAGAGGTTACAAATTCTGTTGTTACTGGTTTTCCAAATTTTTCGGTTAAAGAAACCGCTAAAGCATTAGCAAAGTCTGTACAGTATCCTTCTGATGGACTACCAAAACCAAATAGGGGTGAGTCATCTCTGACTCCTACTTTGAGAATACCAGTTTCTTCAATTTCTGTTTCTACAGGGGTAGCGATACTGCTATTAGCCCAAGTTAACCCTAGTGAGATACCACTAGCTAAAACTAGCAGTTGTACGATTCTTTTCATAAATAATCTTTTTGTTTGAGTGGTCAAGATAGTTATAATACTATCTCAAGTTCTCTATTTAGTTTTTTGTTTTGTTGAAGGTTTTTGTTTACGGGACTCTTAAACCTGGTGAGTGTAATTATCCTCGTTACTGTCAGGGTAAAATAATTGACTCTCAACCTGCTTATACCCTGGCTTGTCTCTATAGTTTACCTTTTGGTTATCCGGCGATGACTCCTGGTAATCAAAGGGTTGAGGGTTTTTTGTTGACTTTTCCTAATCAAGCTTATTTAGCTTCTCTCGATGAGTTAGAGGGTTGCACTGCTGGTCAACCTCGCGATAGTTTGAGTTATTATCGTCAAATGGTTAGGATTTATAATCTGGAAGGGGATTATCTGACTGAGGCTTGGGCTTATTTTATGACTCCTGAGCAGGTTAAACTGTTTGGGGGTAGGTTTGAACCCTCTGGGTGTTGGCGTTTTTTAAAGGAATAATCTTATGTTGGCTAAACGTATTTTACCCTGTCTGGATGTTAACGCGGGTAGGGTGGTTAAAGGTGTTAATTTTGTTAATCTTCAAGATGCTGGTGATCCCGTAGAATTGGCTAAAGTCTATAATGATGCTGGGGCTGATGAGTTGGTCTTTCTGGATATTACCGCTACTCATGAGGACCGCGATACGATTATTGATGTGGTCTATCGTACCGCTGAACAGGTGTTTATTCCTCTCACCGTGGGTGGGGGTATCCAATCCTTAGAAAATATTAAACTTTTGTTAAGAGCTGGTGCAGATAAAATCAGTATTAATTCTGCTGCTGTGCGTCAACCTGATTTTATTAATCAAGCTAGCGATCGCTTTGGTAATCAGTGTATCGTCGTGGCTATAGACGCTCGTAAACGTCAAGATCCTCATAACCCTGGTTGGGATGTCTATGTGAGAGGAGGTCGCGAAAATACTGGTTTAGACGCGATCGCCTGGGCTGAGGAAGTCACTCGTCGTGGTGCGGGTGAACTGTTAGTTACTAGTATGGATGCTGATGGAACTCAAGCAGGTTATGATTTAGACTTGACTAGGGCGATCGCCTCGGCTGTAGAAATCCCTGTTATTGCTTCTGGGGGTGCCGGTAATTGTGAACATATCTATCAAGCTCTTACTCAGGGTAAGGCTGAAGCTGCTTTACTAGCGTCTTTATTACACTATGGTCAATTAAGCATCAGTGAGATTAAGTCTTATCTAGCTACTCATAATCTACCTGTGCGCCCTATTGTTTAGATTTTCTTAACAAGTATGAGTCTGTATTTGTCGCCATCTTGGGCAAATGTATATTAAAATAGACTAAACTTTACATTTTTTAAAAAATGTTATTAATAATTCTCATGTTCGACGTCGCTCTTGTAGCTTGGTCGTTACATTTAATGCAAAAAGCCTTTGAACAAAGGGAGTTTTCCTTAATGCTCGCAGGCACTCTTGTCGCACTAGCGGCAGCAGCTATGTTGGTAGTCTATTTTTTGATGCACAATTGCTTAAATTATCTAACCAGTGTCAACTACTATCCTTACCTTTAATTTTACTTTTTGACTACTTTAATTTTTTCTTGCCTTGTTTTTGACTATAAAGTTATATGACTTACTATTGATATAAACAATCAAAAATAACAGTGACCTGGAGATGTTTAAAACCTAGAGCTTTCCTACATAAGTACATATTATTTGGAGATTAACTGATAGTAAATACAGTTTTTCTTACTCCCATTTAGCCAACTTAGGAAATGTAAGTTTTGTGTTGGTCACTGCTATTTTTTTGTAACGAGACAGACTTGAACTTAAACAGCCTATTTACCTCTTTTCTTTAACTAAACTGCCTGCTTTATCTGCCAGGAGAAGCTTTTTCTTGCTTCTTTTATTAAGATAACATTGAGTTTAGATTAAAATCTAGTCTTAGTAACAAAACTTTACAGAAAGAGAAAAAGTAAAATATTATCATAGGTAAAAAGTTTAACTTCAGATCATGTCTTCTCCGACTAATCCTCCCTATCAAAGTAAACTGTTTAGTTTTCTCAATCGTCAATATATTAAGCTCAAAGATAACAGTATCAGAACTTGGCGTGGATTGAAAGTAGCCGTGACTTGGAGTGCTCAAATAATATTATATCCAGTTTACTTAATAGTACAAACAGGGCGATTATTAGGTCGTCAGTTAAGTCAAAGGAGCAAATTAATACAACTACCTAGTTGGGGCAATACCAAGGGGAAGAAGAAAAAAAGAACAGAAAAACCTGCTATAGAAGCAACCCTAAGTCAATTAGAGAGTTGGGTTCCCGAAAAAATAGAAGCTATAGCAACAGATAAAGAAAGTGGGAAGCTGCTACTAGTACAGAAGGAAAACTTATTACTAGATATTCTCAACGAGCAACAACAAAAAGAATTAAATAAGATTATTATTGAAAATATAGCCAATTATTGGCGTCAACGACAAGAGCATGAGCAAATCATCTTAGTTAAAAAATTTCCCAACATTTTAGCCCCAATCAAAACCGATAACAAAAATATTATGCTTCCGATTCGTTTATTTTGGGAAATTATGCAGTGGATTCAATATAGCCCTGTGGCTATGTCTGTTAATCTGTTTGGGGAAGCATATTTAGAGCCAATAGTTAATCAAGACAAGTACAACTTTTTTAGAGTACAAGAGTTAATCGCTCAAGCTATTGATTACTTTTTTGGGACAAATGTTGTCAGTAAAGTCAAATTACCCACAGGAGATAATCACAGTCTAGAAGAAAGTCAAAAAAATGGCTATCTAAATGGTAAATCACCCTTATCTTTACCATACGTTAAAACCACAGACAAGGGTCAAAACTGGTTAACATGGTCAGACTTATATTATGAATATGTACCTATTAGTAAACCGAATAAAACTGAAATAGAATCAAAAGAGTTTTTAGAAATAGAAACTCAGAAAAGAGAAGAGGATTATTTAGAAACCCAAGCTATATCCTTAGGATATGTACAACATCCCCTAGAAAAAGTCTTAAAATGGTTAGACAGGGTGGTAGAGTGGGTAGAAAAATTATGTTTAAATATCTGGCGAGTTTTGTTTAAAAAACATAATAAATAAAAGCCCCCAATTCCTTTTTTTCATATGTTAGCCTATAAAGTAATCAAAGATACGTTGGTGAGGAGTAAAGATGGCGGTTATTTACGTAAATGTGGATGCAGAAGGAAGTAACGATGGTTCATCATGGCAAAACGCTTATAATAGCTTGCAAGATGCTCTTAATACAGCCCAAACAAACGATGAAATTTGGATCGCCAAAGGTGTATATAAACCCACAGATAATCGCAATAGAAACGTAAGTTTTAACCTTAAAAATTCTGTGGATGTCTATGGTGGTTTTGCGGGTGATGAAAACAACTTAAACGAGAGAAATCTAGAGAGAAACGAAACAATCCTCAGTGGTAACATTGGTCGTCAAAGTAGGGATGATGATAATAGTTATCAAATCGTTACAGCGATTGATTTAACCGAAGAAACGAGACTAGATGGTGTAACTATCAGAGAAGGATATAGCCAAAATATACCCAATGATAGTAATTTAAGACATTATGGAGCAGGATTATTTGCTAATAATAGTAACCTAGTCTTAAGTAATTTAAATATTGCCGATAATCAAGCTCAATTTGGAGGTGGAATTGTTATTGCTGGTAATAATAGTCAAGCAACCTTAGTTAATAATATTTTTACTGACAATATAGCCGATAGAGGAGGAGGTGGTTTACTGATTAGTGACGCCCAGATAGAAGTAGTTAATAATTTATTTACTGGTAATATAGCTAATGCTACAGGTGGTGGAGCTTATTTATGGAGAGGGACTGGTAACTTTATTAATAATACCTTTGCTGATAATTCTAGTCAAGAACAAGGGAGCGCAATCACAGCGGAAAATGGTGCTAATCTGACAGTTAATAATAGTATTATTTGGGGTAATAACAGTGAAGAACCAGGAGACCAAGTCTATAATAAGCTAGTAGTAGATAGATTTGAAGACTCTACAGTTACCGTTACTAATAGCTTAGTAGAAAATGGTTTCACAGGACAAAATAATCTAGAGGCTGATCCTTTATTTGTTTACCCGACAAGGGGTGATTATCGTCTGCAGAGTGAATCTCCTGCTATCAATGTTGGTAACAATAATGTCATTACTGTAGATGTAGATTTAAGTAATAACCCTCGGATCATTAATGAGATCGTTGATTTGGGTGCTTATGAATTTGATCCTGAAATTGTTTACGAAATTAGAGGAACAAATGGAAACAATAACCTGCGTGGGACAACTGGTAATGACTTGATCTTAGGTTTAGAAGGAGATGATAACATCAACGGAAGAGGTGGAGATGACACTATAGATGGTGGGCCAGGAAATGATACCTTAAACGGTGCAATAGGAGACGATGTACTGATAGGTGGTCCGGGAAGAGATATTCTCAGAGGTGGTACAGGTAACGATACCCTCAATGGTGGTACAGGTAACGATACCCTCAATGGAGGACCAGGGGACGACATTTTAATCGGAGGTCCAGGAAATGATCTACTGATTGGAGGTCCAGGTAACGATCGCTTTGACTTCAACAGTCCCGAAGAAGGAGTAAATACTATTAGAGACTTTGATAATGGTGATAACTTAATTGGTATTGCTGTAGAAGGTTTTGGCTCAGGACTTGCAGAGGGGACATTATCACCTAATCAATTTACTTTAGGACGAAGAGCATCTACAGAACAAGAGAGGTTTATCTTTAATCGTAACAACGGTCAGCTCTTTTTTGACCCTGACGGATCAGGAAGTGAACCACAAGTACAGATAGCTACTTTAGAGGATAATGCTAGCCTAACCGCGAGAGATTTTCTCTTGTTTTAACCATGAGGGGGGAAAGATTTTAAACAATATCCACGTCCTTTCAGAGTTATAATCAAATCATCAGGTAATCCTGTTAACTTTAATTTGCGTCTTAAGTGACGGATATGAGAGCGAATGGTAGCTTCTGCAGGTTCTTCTACAGAAGACCATAAACTCTCAATAATGGTCTCTATGTCTAAGACTTCGTACTTATAGCGTAGGAATAGCTCTAACAATCCATATTCTTTAGCAGTTAAAGAGATAGATTTACCCTGGAAACTAACTTCACAATTAGAAGTATTTAGCCTGAGACCACCCCAGTTTAACACAGATAAACAATTAGAGTTCAAACGACGGGATAAAGCACGAATATGGGCGGCTAATTCATCGATATTAAGGGGTTTACACAGATAACCATCTGCTCCCCTATCTAGTGCGCTGATTTTATCATGACTAGTACAACGACTCAGAAGTACAAGAATCAGAAAATGATAATTATTTTCCCGAAAACGTTGACATAAACTAAGACCATCAATCTTAGGTAAAGAATAGGGTAAGATAACTAAATCATAGTGATAGGTACAACCATATCTCCACCCTTGTTCCCAATTATTAACTACATCAATAATATAGTTATACTGAGTTAAACCTTTTTGGATTAAATTTCCTAAATTTGGTTCATCCTCAAGTAATAAGATTCTCACCGCAACAATTCTCTGAGAGTTTCTATCCGCTGACGGTTAACCCCTAGATCCGATTCTCCTAAACGAGAAGCTGAACGAACCTCAATTACACCAGGTTGATTAGGATTAACATAAAATTCTACATCATCCACAAAACCTAACCACTGACTGGTAAATTGAGCATAGAGATAATCATCACTCTCAGCGATAATGCGAGTACGGGGTTGTTGAGTGATTAACTCTTTTAACCTGGTTATACCTTCACCTTCATAAACCAGAGGTTCAATATAATGTTCGAGATCCTCACTTTTACTACTAACACAATTAGGAGTACTCCGACAAGGTGTTAATTTACCTTCAGAGATACCGAGAGACTCGGGTGGACTTCCTGCAAAAATTGTCGGACTGTCTGGGAAAAAGACTCTCCATCCTAACCAGACTAATACAATTGCTACTAGAGCAATAGTCGTAATTTGTAGCCAATTTACCGTTTTTTTCTTAGTTTCTTCTAAATTAGACATAATCCTAAGTACTGTAATCTACACTATTTAGTTCGGTTGACCTGCTCTACTAAATTACCCTGGTCAAGCTAACATTAGGATAACTCTGGTATTAGTTGAGATAAATGTAATTATAGTAAGTTCATGGTTGTTAAGCATTGGTCATTACCTACCCTCAGTGATTTATTCTATCGTTATGAGTGCCAACAAACAGCACCTAAAAATCAGCCTTTGGTTAAAGTTAATCCTAAGACTGCTTCTCAACAGTATCATCAAGCTTTAACTCAAGCTGAACAAGAATGGTTCGCGGCGATCGCCGCTATGGAAGCATTACTAGAGAATGTTTTAATTGAGGATACCGAAGCTTATCAAGGGATAATCTTATCTAGTCCTATTTCCTTATTATCTAACCATAACTTACTAACAGGAGTATTTACTACTGAAGCTTTTGAGCAACTTTCCCTGACATCTTTACTATTACCTTCTGCTACTGAAATACCAGTAGGAATTGCTTCTAGAGAGATTTTACAATTACCTTTACTCCCCAAAGATCCTCTCACTAGTGAACGTTATGGCTTATTATTAACGAGTAGTTTTAGTTTAGCGATCGTCTTAGGTAAAGATAACTTAGGGTTTCCTAAATTTTATTTTTCTTTTGTTCCTGAATTAATCGAAGAAATTTGGCATAATCTCAAAACTCGTTTATCATTAACCAATCATCCCGATTTAGAATTATTAGAGTCAACAATTGCTCAATTCCCACCCCTTAACCCTGATTATCGTTTAGTTACCAAATTTTCTCGTTACTTATTAGATAATTTAGCTATTCCTCAAAAATCTACTAATAATCAACAAGTAAATACCCTTAATAAAGAGATAGAATTATTACAAGCTTTTACTCACGAAATCAGAACACCTTTAACCACGATTCGCACTTTAACTAGGTTATTACTCAAACGTTCCCAACAATTAAGTACAGAAATATTAGCGCGGTTAGAAATGATTGATCAAGAATGTACAGAGCAAATTAACCGCATGGATTTGATTTTTAAAGCCACAGAGTTTAAAAAACAACCAGTTAATCCACCCTTACAATTATTACCCATTTGTTTAGATAAATTATTTCAAGAAAACATTCCTCGTTGGCAAAAACAATCCCAACGTCGTAACGTAATTTTAGATATTGTTTTACCCCAAAAACTGCCCATAATTTTGGGAGATCCCGCTATGTTAGAACAAGTTTTAACTAATTTAATGGAAAAAATAACCAAAGACTTAGCTACTGGTGGGAAAATTCGTGTCGAAGTGACGATCGCTGGTGATCAACTCAAATTAGAATTATTAGCATTATCCCATTATCCTGCTAATCCTTTGAAATCTTTAGGTGAATTACTCATGTTTCAGCCTGAGACAGGTAGTCTTACGTTGAATATGAACGTTACCAAAAATCTGTTTAATCTGATGGGAGGTAAATTAACCATTCGTCAACAGGAAGATACAGGGGAAGTGTTTACAATCTTTTTACCTCTCAAGACTACTCAGACCTATTGACCTAATGCCCTAAAACTCACTTTACGCAGTTCAAACAGTAGTATGAAGAGGAGTCAGAATTGCAGCAATTCAGAAGTGCTGAATATTTTTTTAAATACATAGTTTTTTCCTGTTTTTTCAGTAGAAGTACTTAAAATTTTTTCTAAACTCTATATTGATTGCCAAATGAATTAAAGTGTAATTAAAGCACACTAAGTATTAATTACTACCCCTCCTGACTACTTTCTCGCTTATTACAATTAGACGTGCGGAATGTAGGATAGAATATTCTTAAAAAAGTGACCAAAGCGAATTAAAGTATGATAATATAGCTCTACGTGCAAGGAACTCAGGCATTCTTGCCTTCAAGCAAAAGTAGATTAGTACTGGGTTTGATAACTTTAAAATGTCAAACATCGGGAAGTACTGCTATATTATCCAAATCACAAGGTAAGCCTAAAAAATTAGTTACAGCGAAACCTCCATGAACAAAAAAAGCATTGAACTTCTTAATGACCCCTCCCTCAATAAATCAACTGCTTTCACCGAAGCAGAACGGCAAGCTTTAGGGTTAGTTGGGTTAGTTCCGGATGTCACCGAGACAGAAGACTTACAGTTGCGTCGCGTAATGTTACAATTGGGACATAAAACAACTGATTTAGACCGCTACATTTATTTAATGAACTTGCTTGACCATGACGAAACCCTATTTTATCGAACAATTATGTCCGATCCAGCACGGTTTTTGCCCATTGTCTATGATCCAACCATTGGCGAAGCCTGTCTCAAATTTGGACATATTTTTCGCGGACCAAAAGGGATGTATCTATCCATTACTCGCCGAGGTCATGTCCAAGAAGTTCTGCGCAACTGGCCAGTTAAAGACGTACGCTTTATTTGCGTGACAGACGGAGGACGTATTCTAGGATTAGGAGATCTTGGGGCTAATGGCATGGGGATTCCCATTGGCAAGTTGCAACTCTATACAGCGGCAGCAGGAGTGCCTCCACAAGTTCTCCTACCCATGTATTTAGATGCAGGAACAAATAATGAAACTTATCTTAATGATCCTCTCTATCTAGGCTTACGTCAGACCCGTCCTTCTACAGAAGATTTGTTTTCCTTTGTCGATGAATTTGTCGAAGCCGTACAAGAAGTGTTTCCTAGGTGCTGTATCCATTTTGAAGACTGGACGGGAGTAGATGCTGTTCATTTGTTAGAACGCTATCGAGATAAGGTATGTTGTTACAACGACGACGTACAGGGAACAGCGGGCATTGCCGTGGCCGGTTTAGTTAATGCCATGAAGATTACGGGCAAACAGTTTAGAGACCAGCGTATTCTGTTTTTGGGAGCAGGTTCAGCAGGGATTGGCATTGCTAATTTAATTGTTTCGACTATGGTACAAGAAGGATTATCTCTTAAAGATGCTCAATCACAGATATTCTTGTTTGATGTAAACGGACTTTTAGAGTCAACTCGCACCGATTTAGTGGATTTTCAGCTTCCCTATGCCCATGACAATCCTCCCCTCAAAGATTTTGTCGAGGCAATTAAACTGATTAAACCTACTGTGATTATAGGGGTAAGCACCATCGGTAAAGCCTTCACTCAGCAAGTTGTCGAAGCGATGTCTGAGATCAATGAACGCCCGATCATTTTTGCCCTTTCTAACCCAACGGATCATGCTGAATGTACCGCAGAACAGGCGTATAACTGGTCAAAAGGAAAAGCGCTTTACGCAGCCGGAGTTCAATTTGCTCCCGTTCAATATCAAGGTCAAACGTTTTTACCAGGCCAAGCCAATAATTTTTATATTTTTCCAGCAGTGGGAATGGCCATCTATGCTACCCAAGCGCAACGAGTCACAGATGAGATGTTTATCGAAGCAGCCCGTGCTGTAGCTGATTTAGTGACTGCTGAACAGTTAAAACAAGGACTGCTCTATCCCCTCCAGTCCAACATATTAGAAACAGAAATTCAGACAGCCGTTCGAGTGGCCAAATTAGTGTTTGATAGAGGTCTGGCAGGAGTTGAGCAACCCCAAGATATTGAAGCATTTATTCGCAGCCACGTTTACGAGCCGAAGTACCAGAAACTGGTATAGCGTTGTTGATAATTCTATGACTGTAGTTAGGAGAGAAACCTTATGAGCGAATTTCGTACGGAAACAGACAGCTTGGGAGAAGTCCAAGTGGAGAAAGACAAACTATGGGGCGCACAAACTCAACGCTCACTTGAACATTTTAGCATTGGAGACGACTTAATCCCAAAAGAGATGATTCTTTCCTACGCGGTGCTTAAAAAAGCCGCAGCCATTGTCAATCATCAAGATGGTCGTTTGCCAGACCAACAAAAAAACTTAATTTGTCAAGTTTGTGATGAAATTCTGGCGGGTCAACACCATGAAATGTTCCCTTTGCACGTTTGGATGACCGGTAGCGGAACTCAGTTCAATATGAACGTTAACGAAGTGATTTCTAACCGCTGTTGTCAATTAGCCGGAACCGAGTTAGGCAGTAAAATCCCTGTGCATCCGAACGATCATGTCAATATGTCTCAGTCTTCTAATGATTCCTTTCCTTCTGCTATGTATATTGCGGCAGCCCAAGGCACGAAAGAACACTTAATCCCCTCTGTAACAGCTTTACGGGATTTAATCGATGCTAAGGCGAAAGAGTGGCAAAATATTGTTAAAATTGGTCGTACTCATATGCAGGATGCGACCCCGTTAAGTTTAGGACAAGAATTTTCCGGTTATGTGGGACTATTAGAAGATGCTCTGGAACGATTGCATGACAGCCTAAAAGGAGTTTATCGTTTAGCCTTAGGAGGAACAGCCGTTGGGACGGGACTTAACGCAGCACCGGATTTTGCTGAAAAAGCCGCGGCCGCCATTGCTGAGCTCACTGGATTACCTTTTATAACTGCTCCCAATAAGTTTACAGTGCAGGGTTCCCATGATGCTTTAGTCATGCTCAGTGGAGCTCTGAAAACTCTTGCTACCTCCCTTTATAAAATTGCCAATGATATTCGTTTGCTCAGTTGTGGACCTCGCTGTGGTTTTCACGAACTGGATATTCCCGCCAACGAACCAGGATCTTCTATTATGCCTGGGAAAGTTAATCCAACGCAATGCGAAGCATTAACGATGATTGCGATACAAGTAATGGCTAACGATTTGGCGGTGACTTTTGGTGGAGGAAGCGGTTATCTAGAAATGAATGTTTATAAACCCTTAATGATTTATAATATCCTACATTCTCTCCGCATTTTGTCCGATGGCTGTAATAATTTTGGACGTTTTTTGGTGACAGGCATGAAACCCAACGAAAAGCAAATTCAAGCGTTCGTTGAAAGATCCTTGATGTTAGTAACCGCCCTAAGTCCAATTATTGGCTACGATAAAGCTTCCCAAGTAGCCCATTATGCTCTTGAGCATGATTTAACCCTCAAAGAAGCCGCTCTAAAGTTAGGATTTATTAGCTCTGATAAATTTGATGAGGTAGTCGATCCTATCAAGATGATTCATCCCTATGTCCCTCAATGATCTATCGAGAAGCAGGATTTACTAATATGACTCAGGCTGAACAATTCTGCTATTAATGAAATAGCCCTAAACTAGAATTAGGGCTATTAACCAAAAGAATGTGATATAATGATCGTTTGTCTATAAACTAAAATTAAGTCAAAAGAAACTTATGGCAAGCAAAAAAGGTGCTCGAATAGTTATTACTCTAGAATGCACCGAGTGTCGTAGTAATAATAACAAGCGATCGCCCGGTGTGTCTCGTTACACAACCATGAAGAATCGTCGCAATACCACAGGAAGAATAGAACTAAAAAAATTCTGTACTCACTGTAATAAACACACCGTCCACAAAGAAATCAAATAAAGTATTACTCCAAAATGGCTTATTTTCGTAAACGTCTATCTCCAATCAAACCAAGCGATCCCATAGATTATAAAGATCTAGAACTATTGCGCAAATTCATCACCGAACGCGGTAAAATACTACCACGTCGAATCACAGGGTTAACAGCCAAACAACAAAGAGATCTAACCACAGCCATCAAAAGGGCTAGAATGCTAGCTTTATTACCGTTTATCAACGCAGAAGGCTAAAAAACTTGTGGTTTAGCCAAAAGAAAGGGTAAAAGTCTAATCAATACCCTTCTTTGCTTTGATAGTATAGAAATGTAATAAACTAAGCAGAGAAAAGCAGAACAGGTGGAAAAGGGAAACCTCATTGAATTTCGACTACAAGGACAACGTCGTCTAGCAGTAGTAGATCGCCCAGAAGGGAAAAAAGACTGGATAGTAATTGACCAAAATGGTCACCCCCATAAATTACGCCCCCAACGAGTAGAATATACTGTAGGAGGTGGTCCTTATCAATCAGAAGATATACCCCCATTTTTAGAAGAGGTAGAATCCTATCTAGATTCTTCTAACCTAGAATTAGCTTGGGAATTACTAGTAGAAGATGGAGAAGGGATAACACCAGAAGAGATGGCGGCTCTGTTATTCTCGGAACAATCACCCCACCTGTGTTATACTGCTCATAGTTTATTATCAGAAGATAAAATCTACTTTAAGAAAAAAGGTGATCTCTACGAGCCTCGTCCAGTGAGTCAAGTTCAAGAAATAAAACACCAACAAGAAGTAGAAGCACAAAGAAAACAAGAAAAAGAAGCATTTCTTAATCACTTTAAGAGAAGGCTTCAGGGAGAACAGATAACCTGGTCAGAAAGCGATCGCTCTCGTTTAGAAATACTAGAAAAATACGCTTTATTTCCAGAACAGTCAGCGCGCAATGCTTTAGAGATTCTTAACGAACTAGAACAACCCACAAACCCAGAGCAAGTTGTTAACCTACTAATAGAACTAGGTTGGTGGAGTAAACACGAAAATTTATTTCTGCGACGCAGTTCTTACCCCGCCCATTTCTCACAAAAGGTTCTTTCTGTGGCGCAAACATACCTTAACTCACCTCCTGTAGATCCAGACCAAAACCGTTTAGATTTAACCCATCTCAAGGTTTACACCATAGATGATGAAAGTACCCAAGAAATTGACGACGGTTTAAGTGTAGAACAGATTAACTCTGACCAATATAGAATCTGGATACATATCGCTGACCCCACTAGGTTACTTTCTCCTGGAGATGAACTAGATTTAGAAGCTAGACGGAGAAGTACTACTCTCTATCTACCCACGGGAATGATTTCTATGTTTCCTACTGAACTAGCTACAGGACCAATGAGTTTAGTACAGGGTAAAATCTGTCCCGCTTTGAGTTTTGGTGTAGTGTTAGATGATGCAGGAGCAGTGTTAGATTATTGTATTCATGCTAGTTTAATCAAGCCTACCTATCGTCTGACCTATGAAGACGTAGATGAGATGTTGCAATTGAACATAGCAGCAGAACCAGAAATTACTAATTTAGGCGCTTCGGCGAAAAAACGCCAACAATGGCGCACCCAACAGGGTTCTATCAATATTTTAATGCCTGAATCTTCGATTAAAGTAACTACTGAAGATGAAATTATTATTAAGTTATTAGATAACTCTCTTTCTCGTCAACTAGTAGCAGAAATGATGATTCTCGCAGGAGAAGTGGGAGGACGCTACTGTCAGGATCATAATTTACCCGTTCCTTTTCGCAGCCAACCCCAACCTGAACTACCTTCAGAACAAGAATTAATCATCTTACCACCAGGACCTGTAAGGTATTGTGCTCTACGTCGTTGTATGCCAAGGAGCGAAATTAGTCTTAATCCTGGTCGTCACGCTAGTTTAGGGTTAAATAGTTATATTCAGGTCACCTCTCCTATTCGTCGTTATACCGATTTACTGGCACATTTTCAACTCAAAGCCTATTTAAGGGGAGATCCTTTACCTTTTTCTGAAGATAAAATGCAGGAAATTCTCTTTAGTGTAATTGATTCAGTGAAAGAAGCTTCTAGTGTGGAACGTCAAACTAATCGTTATTGGAGTCTAGAATTTTTGCGTCGTCAACCCGAGGGAGTCTGGCAAGTTTTGGTCTTACGTTGGTTACGAGAAGATGAAAATCTCGCCTTGGTAATGTTAGAAGATCTCGGTATAGAATTACCTCATCGTTTTGAAAAAAATGTCTCTTTAGGCGATCGCCTAGAATTACAGGTTATCCGCGTTGATCCTTATCGCGATGAAATTCGCTTTCGGGAATTAACCCAAGCCAATGTGTAAAATGAACTGAAAATATGCCTTTAAAGAGACGTCAGCTAATGTTACCTTTAGCTGTAAGTACCGCCTGTTTACTTTTACCGAAGTCAGATAGGATTAAATTACCCTCTCTCATATCTCAATCAAAATTTGATCAAGAGAAAGTATATCAACAATTTCTAGAGATAGCATCATCATCAGAAGATCAACATCCTGTTTTACTCTTCCAAGGAGTTGACAAAGAATTAGAAGCAGAGATTAGGGATTATCCTCAACGTTTACAACAGCAGATTACTTGTTTAGATTATCCAAGTATCGGGGAAATACCCCCTATAGATGAGGACGGTTTAGAGTTTTTGCACCCAGAAATTAAGGAAGCTTGTCTCTGTATTGGTAGTTATCAAGATGGTAAATTAAGTACCAAATGGTTAGGCAAAAATGCTCTCAGTAATCAAGAGTTTTGGAGTGCTACTAAATTTATACCTTTATTAAACCTGATTTGTCGTAGTAATTGTGATGTTAATCATTGTCAAATCAGAGGATTAACTAAATATAATCAATTGAAAAATATTAATTTTCATAAATTAGCTAAAGATTTGATGACTTATCAAAAAAAAATAGCTAGTTCTAATGCTTTAGCTGCTACTTTAAAAAGATTTCAACCTCAAATAAAATTAGAAAAATGGGTACAAAATATCACAGGAAATCACGATTCAATCTTTCGAGGTAGATACGGTGAACCACCTTTTATCAATCAACCAGAATTATATAATTCTTTAACTGAAAATGTTGTTTTAACACCAGATAAACAAGAACCAAACTGGGGAGATAATAGTATTTCAGCTTATGATTTAACTAGATTAATCTCTCAAATTGGTTGGCATTATTATCTACAACCTTCGGCAAAGTTACCAGGTATTAATGACTCTAATCTTGATAGTTTGATTCAGATTATGGGTTTTGATACAGCCCGCTTTACGGAAAGAGCGATCGCTATCTTAGGATTAGAAAAACAGTTAGATTCTTTAGTAGTGCTCTCTAAACAAGGATACGGTGTAACTACTATCAGAAAGAGAACCGAAGCAGTTTATGTAGCCTTGATCCAATTTAATTATCAACAACAATTATTTACTCTAGGGATGACCTTAAAAAGTGCTTTAGCTTTACAACCAAGAGATGTAACTCAAGAATTAGTTAGATTAGAAGCTCGTTTAACTACAGAAATAACTGAGATTATTAGGCGGGTGACTAATATGAAATAAGAAAAGAAAAAGCGATCTTTTCTCACATCTTACACCAGTACAAAAGTACTAAATTAACCGAGGATATTAACAGATTTGCGATAGTATCCACAGGACTTACGCTGACACGCTATATGTAGGGTGTTAACCCAAATACTACCACTAGAAAAAAAGAGAGTAATAAAGAACCTAATAAGATTATAATAAAAAGGAGTAACTAAACTTAAAATACCTAACCTCTCATGAGTTTTAGTCATTTGGATTACTGTCAATATTTGCTGACTAGTCCTAAAAACTACACTTTAACAAATCTAGCTAAACATCAATTAACAGTTAGTCATGATACTATCAATAAGTTTTTAAGAGAAACGGAAATTAGTTCTGCAATAATTTGGGAAAATGTTAGACCCAGTCTTAAAGAAGATGGTGAAGCAAGTTTAGTATTTGATGATACAGTTTTAGACAAAAGATTTAGCAATAAAATAGAACTCGTGAGAAAACAATATAGTGGAAATGAACATAGAGTTATTAAAGGAATTGGTGTAATATCATGTCTTTATGTTAACCAGAACACAGGGGAATTTTGGGTAATAGATTATCGTTTATATAATCCAGATGAAGATGGGAAAACTAAGTTAAACCATCTAGAAGAAATGTTGCTCGACGCCGTAAATGAAAAGGAGTTCCCCTTTGCTAGAGTGCTTATGGACTCATGGTATGCCAGTCAAAAAATAATGGCATTAATAGATAATTTAGGCAAAAAATATTACTGTCCGCTTAAAATAAATAGATTAGTAGATGATTCTTTAGGCACAGAAAAATATAAAAGAATAGACCAATTAGTCTGGAATAATTCAGAGATAGAAAGAGGAAAAACTATTAAAATAAATAAATTTCCTCCAGACCATAAAGTCAAATTATTTCGGGTTACTATTTCTCCCAATAGAACGGAATATATAGCAACAAATGAACGGGTTGATAATTCAACTCAAGAAATTAAAGACATTTGTAGTAATAGGTGGAAAATAGAGGAGTTTCACAGAGAAATTAAACAAATAACAGGAATAGAATCTTGTCAATGTCGCAAAGCAATTATTCAAAAAAATCATATTGCCTGCGCTTTTTTAGTTTGGAATCATCTAAAAAGACTGGCTACTATTACAGCTAAAACAGTCTATGAACTCAAAAACGAATGGTTTTCAGTTCATTTGACTCAAGAACTAAAGTCACCATCTATTCCCATGAAACTAGTGCGTGTCTAGCCGCCATATCTGGTGTTTAAACGTAAGTCCTGCAGAAGATAAACTAGCTAAATTACAAGAAAAAGCAAGTGAACGTAAGAAGGGGAGTAGAGCTAGAAAAAAGCTATTTAAAAAGGTAGCTAAGTTACATTTAAAAATAGCAAGGCAAAGAAAAGATTT
>RECR01000094.1 GCA_007693955.1 Gloeocapsa sp. DLM2.Bin57 | reverse complement strand
TAATTAAAAAAGTGGGGATGGGCATCGCCTCACTCAAAAACGGTCAATCATCTCTGAAGGTGAATGATAAGAAGCCTACAGCGTAATCTTTGATTCGGTGTAGGAGTATGTCACAGAACTAATTATATCTGATTAACCATAAGTTGGGGTAAAACAGAAAAAGGGGGATTATGGTAAATCCTCCCTTGAACTAAATAAAACCCTACAGTTTAGTAAGCTAGACCCATACTGCGAGTTGTTTCAGCACCTAGATATACGCGAACGCTTAAGAAATCTGTAGGACAGGCAGTTTCACAACGTTTACAGCCGATGCAATCTTCCGTACGGGGAGAAGACGCGATCTGTCCTGCTTTACAACCATCCCAAGGAACCATCTCAAGGACATCTAGAGGACAAGCACGAACACATTGAGTGCAACCAATACAAGTATCGTAAATTTTGACGCTATGGGACATTGTATTTCGACTCCTTATTTAAAGCGATCTTAACTTATTGATAATTTCAGATCAAAAGCTAGTCTATCGCAGTATTGGGAGATTCTTCTCAAAAATCGAACATATCTTTAAATTCTGTAACAACTTCCGAGATTTTTAACATTTCTTAACGCTCAAACCCAGGTCTAACAATTACTGATTTAAGCGTAAAACAGCCATAAAAGCTTCTTGAGGTACATCCACTGTACCAATAGATTTCATGCGTTTTTTACCTTTTGCTTGTTTTTGCAGGAGTTTTTTCTTACGACTGATGTCACCACCATAGCACTTGGCTAGTACATCTTTACGTAAAGCCGGAATATGTTCACTAGCGATAATCCGAGAGCCAATCCCTGCTTGAATGGGTATTTTAAACTGGTGACGGGGAATTAATTCTTTGAGTTTTTCTACGAGGGAACGACCAACGTTGTAGGCTTTATCCTGGTGTACAATCATCGCTAAAGAGTCCACAGGATCGCCATTAACCATAATATCTAGTCTGACCAGGGGGTTAGTCCGATAACCGATTAATTGGTACTCCATACTAGCGTAACCCCGAGAGCGTGATTTAAGTTGGTCAAAGAAATCGGTAATTACTTCTGAGAGGGGTAACTCATATATTAAATTAGTACGAGTTTGGGTAAAGTATTTCATGTCTTTAAATACACCCCTGCGACTTTGACATAATTCCATCAAAGCACCTACATAGGTTTCTGCGGTAATAATTTCTACTTGAATATAGGGTTCTTCGATTTTTTCCCTTTTTTGTGGGGGAGGTAGTTGACTAGGGTTATCGATTTCGAGGATTTCTCCATCAGCAGTAGTAACTCGATAGATTACCGAAGGTGCGGTAGTAATTAAATCTAGGTCATATTCTCTTTCTAGTCTTTCTTGGACTATTTCCATGTGTAATAATCCTAAGAAACCGCAACGGAAACCAAAACCCATAGCTGTAGAGGTTTCGGGTTCGTAGTTTAAGGCTGCGTCGTTGAGCTTAAGTTTATTGAGCGCTTCCCGTAGGTCTTCGTATTGGTCAGAGTCTGTAGGGAATAAACCACAGAAAACCATGGGTTTAGCTTCAGCGTAACCTGGTAAAGGTTCAGAGGCTGGGGTATTAACTAGAGTAATGGTATCACCAACGCGAGCATCTTCTACGGTTTTAATCGCTGCGGCGAAATAACCTACTTCTCCCGCGTGCAATTCTTCTACGGGTATCTGATTCGGTGAGAGTATCCCTAATTCATCGATTTGGTATTGTTTTTGCGACGCCATTAATAAAACGCGATCGCCTTGACGTACTTTACCATCCATGACGCGGAAATAGACGATAACACCGCGATAGGGGTCGTAGTAACTATCAAAAATCAAGGCTCGAAAGGGTTGATCTATTGTATCCGCGGGGGGAGGAACTAGTTTAACGATTCCTTCGAGGATTTCTTCTATTCCTATACCTGTTTTTGCTGATGCTTTGATAATATTGCTACAATCTAGCCCGAGAATTTCTTCTATTTCTTCGGTTACTCTTTCTGGTTCAGCACTAGCTAGATCTATTTTATTTAAGACTGGTATAATTTCTAAATTATTTTCTAAAGCTAAATAAACATTAGCCATAGTTTGTGCTTCTACACCTTGGGAAGCATCCACTACTAATAATGCTCCTTCACAAGCAGCTAGGGATCTTGAGACTTCGTAGGAGAAGTCCACGTGTCCTGGTGTGTCGATTAGGTTGATTACGTAATCTTCGCCATCTTTAGCTGTATATTTCATTCGGGCTGCTTGTAGCTTAATAGTAATACCCCGTTCTCTTTCCAAATCCATGTTATCGAGAAATTGTTCTTTCATGTCCCGATTACTAACTGTTTTGGTAATTTGGAGCATCCGATCAGCTAAAGTTGATTTACCGTGGTCGATATGAGCGATGATAGAGAAGTTACGTATCCGCGAGACGGGGGTGTTAGTCATATAGCTTTACAATGCACAATATTCCTTAATTTAGTCTAGCTTATGATCAGGGCAATTTTACCAGTGGTTGAACCTGTTTCTATTTGTCTATGAGCTGTGGCTACTTCAGAGAGGGGAAAGGTTTGACTTAGATGTATAGTTAGTTTACCTTCATCTATCCAAGTGGCGCATTGTTTGAGTATATTGGTTTGATGGATTTGGGCTGATAATAATTTCCCTAAAACCGGAGTTAGCATTAATTCTAAGCTTATGCTTAAATTCCGTTGTCGAGCTTTTTTCAGGTTACCTAGGTTAGGATTAGGTTCTATAATAGTTACTAAATCTCCACCTGCTCCACCGTGAATAAGTACGGTTTGTCCTGTTTTTAATTGGGCGCGATCGTAGAGGGATTCCCATCCTGTAATTAATACTAAAGGTGCTGCTGCTGCTTCAGCAAAAGAAAGGCTTTTAGTCAAAAACGGTCAATCATCTCTTAAGGTGAAAGATAAGAAGCCTACAGCGTAATCTTTGATTCGGTGTAGGAGTATGTCACTATCAATAGGGTTAATTCCTGCGGCTTTAAGTTGGATCAAAACATCTGTGGGGTTGTTAATCTTGGGTTCGGGTATCTCCTGTAATTGCAATACTTCTGGCTTACCCGCCTTGAGATTTTAGTCTATTCCTTCGATAACTTGTTTAATGGTTGTAAAACTTTCCAGGCTAATTAAACCACGTCTCCCATCTTTTTGATTAGCGATACCTAGATAGACTGCTTCTTCGTTTTGACTGATGCGCGAGAAGCGAGGAGAACAGTTAATATAGGTAAAAGCACTTTTAATCTGGTTACCAAAGTTACGACTAACTTCGTAGGAATCGGTAACTAAACAGTTAGTATGACCTGTGCTATGTTGATTGATAAATTCTATCCCCTGTTCTAGATTATCTACTAGTTTAAAGGCAACGGTTTTACTTAAATAGGGTAATCCCCATTCCTCAGGTTGTACAGGTGTTAAATACTCGGGAAATTCTGCTACTAATTCGTGATCGCCTTTGAGTTGAAATCCTTCTTCTTTAAGGTTTTTCCAAATTTTAATTAACCCATAGGATTTATAATTCTCTTCAATAGTTACTTTTTCAATAGCGTTAACTGGATCTGGTTTACTTTGATGACTATCAATAATCATCTTTTGGACTAGATCCATATCTCCGCTATTGCAATAGTGTAGATAACAATTACCCATGACTGTAAATAGCGTGGGTATTGTTGCTAAATTATACACATTTCTGACTAAACTAGGACGTCCATAAGGTATAATTAGTTGTATATATTTGTCCTGAGTAACTAAATCTTTAATCATAAAGTTACCTAAATCAGGAGAAATATCTTGGATACAGTGATGGGGTAATTCTCCTTTTACTAAAGCTGATTGTAAAATTTTGGCGATCGCTTCTTTAGTATGGGTTGATTCCCCTGTTCCTCGTAAAATAATGCTATTACCTGTTTTAATCGCCATGGCTGCGGCGATCGCCCCTAGTTCTGGTAAAGCTTCTGAAACATACAGTATTACCCCTAGAGATGTCGCCCGACAATAACTCTGAGGAAGGTTATACTGTTGTTGGAGACGATAAATACGTCTATCTAGGGGGTCATTGAGTTTAGCGATCGCCTCAATGATTTTAACGGCATTTTCTAACCTATAGGGAGTTAATTTTAACCAATTGATGACTAATTCTGGTCTAACCATTTCTTTAGCTTCTAACAAATCTAGAGTATTAGCTTCTAAAATCTGCTCAAAAGCTTGGGTTAAACCCTTAGCCATGGCTAGAATAGCGTCATTTCTCTGTTGTTTAGTGGATTTTTCCAACTCGAGAAAATCGTGATACGCTAGCTCAAGGAGTTGTTGTAAAGATTTTTCGATTGTCATAGTACTTAACGGCGATAAGCTAGCCAAACCATCACAGCGGGAATTATTGCTAACAGTAGCGCAAACAATGACCAAAAAACAATACCAACCCCAGAACTAGATCGCAACGCTAAAGGTAACCAAATAATCAAGAGAATCAGAATTACTCCCAAAGCTACGGGAAAATAAGTGTCTCCCACATTTTGATTAGATACAATCCAACGGTTATTACACCAACGCCAACTCTTTTTATAAGGATAATGAGAAGCTAGCTGTTCAATTTGATAACCATTCTCTTGGACAACAAAAATCTGTTGACAGCGATCGCAGCCAAATGCTTCTGTAAGAATTATCGGTTTTAAGCAGCCTTTACGGCGACAAGGACAGATATATTCTGAGTTTAAATCGATTTTCTGAGCTTTCTGAGGTCGCACAGTTTCAAAATAGCTAAAATTTCAAAGTAGCAATCTCTAGTATAGATCTACTTTCTGGTTTAGTTTCAATCTTCTGGTATAATTACTGATTAATACCTATTAGACTAACATAAATTATGCTTAATCAAGACACTATCTTAGTAGCTGCACTATATCTAAGTCTGAGTGGACTGTATTTATTAATCATTCCTGGTTTAGTTTACTTTTACCTCAACCAACGTTGGTATGTCGCTAGCTCTATCGAAAGAGTATTTATGTATTTTCTAGTATTCTTTGCTTTTCCCGGAATGTTGTTACTGAGTCCCTTTTTAAACTTCCGTCCTCAAAAACGCCAACTTAACAAAGCCTAACTGCGATTATGCGTCGAATTGACATTATCTTGATTGGGTTAGCTGTTTTCCTAGGTGGAGGTTTACTCTACCTTTTATTGCAACTTTTCGGTATTAATGGGATTAACGCGGGAATCTGGACACAATTTCTGCTCGTAATGGGTATAATTGTTTGGACTTTAAGCTATTTACGACGGGTATTAACCCAAAAAATGACCTACAATCAGCAGCTAAAAGACTATGAAGAAGCGGTTATGCGTAAACGCTTAGAAGAAATGACCCCTGAAGAACTTGCTAAACTACAAGCAGAAATTGCAGAAGAAGATAACATTAACCAAATATGAACTCAGTCTCAGAATGTTTTCAATCTCTCAAAGCTAAAAATCAATGCGCGTTGATTCCTTTTATTACCGCGGGTGATCCTGATTTAGAAACAACAGCTAAAGCTTTAGAGGTTTTAGAAGCAGGTGGTGCAGATTTGATAGAATTAGGCGTACCCTATTCAGATCCTTTAGCTGATGGTCCAATTATTCAAGCTGCTGCTACTCGTGCCTTACAAAAAGGTGTACAGCTAGAGGATGTTTTAAGTATAGTCCAAGAATCCCGCCAAAAATTAACCGCGCCAATTATTCTCTTTACTTACTATAATCCCATCTTTTATCGTGGTAAAGAAGCTTTTTTAAATCAAATCGCTACCGCGGGAGTAAAAGGATTAGTTGTACCTGACTTACCCCTAGAAGAAGCAGAACAACTGATTCAACCCGCTAAAAATTATGGTATTGAAGTTACCCTGTTGGTGACTCCGAATACTCCTGAACAGAGAATAAAAGCGATCGCTACTCAATCCCAAGGATTTATCTATCTGGTTAGTGTTACTGGTGTAACTGGAATGCGTACACAGGTAGCTAGTCAAGTAGAGAATCTGATTTCTACCCTAAAAAACATCACAGCTAAACCTGTAGGGGTAGGTTTTGGGATTTCTAGTGCCCAGCAAGCCCAACAAATGCGACAATGGGGAGCAGATGCAGTTATTGTCGGAAGTGCTTGTGTAAAAATTCTGGCTACTTCTCCACCAGAAATTGCTTTAAGGGAACTTAGTGAGTTCTGTAGCAGTCTTAAACAAGGAATCAGTTAAGGTCAATCTCTACTAGCTTATGTTGAGAGTTATGACCCTGTTTAATGTTAACTTGAGATTTGGCAACAGCAAAATGTTTAGCTAAAATCTCAATTAGTTCCTTGTTTGCTTTACCATCTACAGGAGGAGATTTAATGCGTACTAAAAGGTTATTTTCGGATACTGTTTCTATTTTCTGTTGTTTAGAGTTTGGTTTACAGTGAACTTTAATAATCATCTAAAATAGGTGCCTAAATCTCTTAAATCCAAAGGTAAGCTACGTTCACTCTGTATCGGGGTTGGTAGCGTTTTGTTGACAACTACAGGAATAGGATTAATTTATGGATCGTATCTGGTAGAACATAAACTTAGTCCTTTAGTAGCTGAAGAATTGACCACATTATTAGATCGTCGGGTAGAAATCGGTGAGGTTGAAGGTTTTTCTCCTTTCGGGGGAATAACTTTTAGTGAGAGTTTCCTTCCCTCAACACCATCAGAAGCTGATTATATAATTATTGAACGTATTAAAGTTAATTTTAACCCCTGGACGTTATTAATTAAACAAAAACTCAATCTCAGAGTTAATCTAATCCAACCTACTATCTATCTACAACAAAAAGAGGATAACAGTTGGTTATTTACTGACTTGATTAGTCAATCTCCTCAACATTCCCAAGGTATCGAAATTAATCTACAATCGGTATCTCTAACTAATGCTAACATAGCGATCGCCTTGAGTAACGATCAAGGAACTTTAGAAACTCTAGTTAATTTTGCTCAGCTACGTTGGTTTAATCAATCAGAACTGCTAGAATTAAACGTGAGAGGTGAATTGACTCAGGGTGGAAGTTTTCGCATTGCTGGTACAATGGATATCCCTACTGAAGAGTTAAATCTAATAGTCAAGGGAACACAACTTAAAGCAACTCAATTAAATCATTTACCCTTACTCCCTCTCACTCTCTTCGATGGAACAATTGATAGTAATTTAGAGATTAAACTCACCAAAACAGAATTACCCGAAGTTAGAGGAATCGCTAAGTTAGAAAACCTTGAAGTCAATATAGTCAATTTACCCAATCAACTGACTCAGACTAGTGGTGAACTTCGTTTTCTTGGTGATCATATTGAAGTTGACACGCGATCGCAATTAGGGTTAATTCCCCTAGAAACTAAAGGTACAATTGATTTACAACAGGGATTAAACTTACAAACAAAAACTCTACCCATACCTATTACTGAAGTGATAGAGAGTTTAAATTTACCTTCTCTACCTATAGATATTGAAGGAGAGATTAAGGCTAATATAATCATTACTGGTGCTCTAAAACAACCCCAATTAGTCATAGATTTTGCTAATCATGAGTCTGTATTAATTGCTGAAAACGAGTTTCAGTCAATCTCGGGTATAGTTAATTTATCTAATACTGGTTTAGTAATTGAGCAATTTGAAGCTTTACCTAGTTTAGGGGGAATAGCTACAGCAACTGGATATCTTGATTTAAGCAATACTGATGGTGATTTTAACTTTAATCTCAGTAGTAGTCAAGTTCCTATTGTTGTTAATCAAATACCCTTAGAAATTATTACAGCAGAAACTACTATTTTTGGTTCTCTTAATCATCTCTCTCAAATCCAAGGAGAAGTCAAAGGAGAATTATCTCTAAAAGAAGGAATAATTAGGGTTGATTCTCTTACTTTTACTGGATTAAATTGGCAAACTAATCTAACTATTGCTAACCTTAATTTAGATTCTCATTATCTGAACAGTCAATTAAGTATCTCTGGAGAAGATCTAGATTTAAGTAAGATTAACGCTACGGGTGAAGTTAGTTTAACGAGTGTTTATGGTCTAATTAAGACTAATAATTTTGAGTTAAATAACGGGAATTGGTCTAGTGAAATAAAAGCTGAAGATCTAGATTTATTTTTAGCACTTAATGGTCAAATTGGCAATAGTTTAGACGATTTTACGGCTCAAGGTTATGGTAATTTAGATTTAGCTAATCAGGGAAATATTGTTATAGATAGTCTAAACATATCAGCAGGTAAAATTACCACTCAAGTATTAACTAATAATTTAGATTTAAGTTACTTTTCTCTCCCTGGATATGTAACAGCAAATACAGAAATTAGCGCTGATTTAACTAATCTGAGTTTAGCTGGTATAGAAGCTAGGGGGAATTTATATTTCAATCAAGGATTAGGGTTGATTAATTATCCTATTGCTACTACTATCTATTGGGATGGAAAGTTATTAAACCTAGAAACAATTACAGGAGAGGGAATCAACGGTAAAGGTTGGGTAGCTATTAATGAGAATGGTAATATAGAAGATATAGACTTAGATATTTTTAACGCGAGAATTAATCTAGGGGGATTGGTTACAGAATTATCTCTAGATGGTGAATTATTTTTTCAAGGTAAAATTAATAAGCATAATCACTCCCTCAGAGTTAATGGGGATTTAGCGTTACAAGGGTTAACCTTTTCGGGGTTAAATTTTGAACCTTTACAAGGGAAAATTAGTAGTGATTCAGAGATTAATCTAGACTTAAAGGGAGAAGAAGATTTAATTCAATTATCCTTAACTAATGATTATCAACCTAACTATTTTTGGTTACGACAAGGAGAAACAGAAGTAAAAGGCGATCGCCAAGATCATAATCTCTTAGTCAAGATAACTAATCTACCTCTAGAAATTAGTCAAGTTTTATCATTTACTAATATTTCAGGAAGATTATCAGGTAATGGGATAATTGATTTAAACAATTACAGTCTAGTTAGTAATTTAAGGATAGACGCTGCTAAAATCGAAAATTTACAGATACAAAACATTACTACTAACCTAACTTATCATAATCAAAATGTCCAGATTAGCAACTTAAAATTATTACAGGGAGACACAGAATATTTAGGAGATTTAGAGTTAAACTTTACCGAAGATATTCCCCACATTCAAGGAGAAGTCATAATTAATGAAGGTGATATTCAAGATATTTTAGAGACTTGGCAACTTTTTGATTTAAGAGATTTACTCTTAGGAATACAACCGATAGTGTATGGAGATGCAACTAGTTTAGCTGGAGAATCGCGCCAACTTTCCCTAGGAAGTTCAGATGATACTATATTGCAACAATTAGCCTTAATTTCTCAATTAACTTTTTTAGCTAAAACTAACCAAGAAAATCAACAACAGACTATAGAAATTCCTGACTTACGTCAACTTCGTGGTAATCTTAATGGTAAATTAATACTCAATGGTTATCTTGACTCACGAATTAAAGCTGATTTTAATTTTGAAGGTAAAAATTGGCAATGGGATAATTATACTTTAGATAAGTTTTTAATTACGGGTAATTTTAGTCAAGAAACCCTAAGCTTTCAGGAAATTAGTCTAAACTCTGGAGATAGTTTTCTTAATTTTAGGGGATATTTTAATAATCTCAGTCAAGAAGGAGAGTTAAATCTAGTTAATATACCTTTAGGGTTAGTGAATGAGTTAATCTCCTTACCCTTTAACTTGACTTTTTCAGGAAAACTCCACGGAACATTCTCTCTAAAGGGTAGCAGAGAAAATCCCCAAGCTCAAGGTAATTTTACCCTAGAAGAAATAATACTTAACAAGACACCAGTTTACGCTACTACAGGGAATTTTAATTATAAAAATGCTAATCTCGATTTTAATTTCACTAGTTTATTAACTAATAAAGCCAAACCAATTAAACTAGAGGGTAATTTTCCTTATCAGCTACCTTTGACAAAGATTTCCCCAACTAGTCAAGAGTTTAACCTCAGTATAAATATTGCAGACGAAGGGTTAAGGTTAATCAATATTATCACTACTGATGCTTTAATCTGGCAACAAGGACAAGGAGAGATTAATCTAGAGATATCAGGGTTATTTAATCAAAAAAACCGAGAGTTATCTAATCTGACTACTGTAGGAAGGGTTAAACTAGATCAAGGAGTCATTGTTAGTGAGTTTTTCCCTAATGATCCTGTTTCCGCAATTAGGGGAGAAATTCTATTTAGTTTTGACCATATGGAGATACCCTATTTAAAGGGTAATTTCAGTGGTGGCGATTTTTTCGTTAGTGGTAACCTTCCCCTGAATCGAGTTAATAATGGTAATGAGTTTGTAGATATTAATTTTAATAACCTCAATTTAAACCTCAAAGGATTCTATCAAGGTAGAGTAGCAGGAAATTTACGAGTTTTGGGGAGTTGGTTAGATATGGATTTAACTGGAGAATTAAACCTATCTGAGGGAGAAGTTTTTTTAGAGGAAATAGCCTCACCAAGATTATTATTAACAAACGAGTATATAAATAGAGTTGATTTGGTTGGTTTACAATTACATTTAAGGGAAAATATTAAATTAGTCAGACCACCAATTTTAAGTTTTGTAGCGACAGGAAGTTTAAATTTAAATGGTAGTTTAACTAATCCACTTCCCGAAGGAACAATAGAATTAAAACAAGGTGGAGTAAATCTGTTAACTACTTATTTACGTTTAGCTAAAAATAGTCAAAGTCGCGCGCGTTTTTTACCTAATCAAGGACTTGATCCCTATTTAGAGGTAGAATTAGTTGGGTCGGTGACTGAAAGCAATGCTAATGATTTAATTAGAGATCCTTTGTCTTCTGAGATTAGTGATGCTTCGGTATATAATTTGGGTACTGTGGAGACTATTCGTATCCAAGCCAATATTCAGGGTTTTGCTAGTCAGTTAAATAATAGCTTACAGTTAACTAGTAGTCCTCCACGTAGTCAACAAGAGATTCTCGCTTTATTGGGAGGAGGTGTTGTAGATAGCTTCGGAAGTGGTGACACTACTATAGGATTAGCTAATTTAGTAGGAGGGGCGATTTTTAGTACTGTACAACAAGAATTGGCTAATAGTTTTGGGATAAGTGAGTTAAGGGTTTTTCCTACTCCGATTCTGGAATCAGAAAATAAAACAGACGATTTTGGTTTAGCGGCTGAGATTGGTTTTGACGCAACTAAGAATTTTTCTTTTTCGATACTTAAGGTTTTAACTGATACCCAACCTCCACAATTTGGAGTTCGTTATCGTTTCGGCGATCGCTTTTTGTTGCGTGGATCTAGTGATTTCTCAGAAGATACACGCGGAGTATTAGAGTATCAAATGCGATTTTAACCATTTAGCTTAGCTGCAAGAAGCCTCACACTTTAATTTTTGTTAAGTGTGAGATGACTTGCAATTTTATGCTGTACAATAAAAGAAGTTTAACAAAGCTTAAAAAGCTGGTTAAATCAAAAGTGGGGATGGGCATCGCCTCACTCAAAAACGGTCAATCATCTACACAGGTGAAAGACAAGAAGTCTACTCCATAATCTTTGATTTGGTGTAGGAGTGTGTCACATATTCTTGAATAATTTTAACAATTCTGGTGGAAGCTTGACCATCTCCAAAAGGATTAATCGCAGTCGCCATTTGTTGATAAACTGCTTGATCTTCGAGTAATTCACCAGCTACCTTGAGAATAGTTGTAGAATCAGTCCCTACTAGTTTAGCAGTTCCCGCGGCGATCGCTTCTGGTCTTTCGGTGGTTTCTCTGAGTACTAATACTGGTTTACCTAGACTGGGGGCTTCTTCTTGTAGTCCTCCAGAATCTGTAAGTAAGAAATAACAGCGTAAAATTGCTCCTACTAATTGACTATAGTCTAAAGGATCGGTTAAAAATACCCGCGGATGGTTACCTAAAGCTTCTTGTAAAGGTTGTCTAACTACGGGGTTACGGTGTAGGGGTAATAATAAAGCGGTATCGGGGTATTGAGTTAAAATAGCTTGAAAAGCTTTAATAATGTCTTGTAAAGGAGTTCCCCAATTTTCCCGTCTATGTACTGTAGCTAACATGACGCGGTAATCTTGCCAATTTAAACCAGGAATATCACAACTAGGATTATTTTTGGCTACGCTTAATAAGGCGTCGATAACGGTGTTACCAGTTTGATAGATTTTTCCCGTTACTCCCGAATCTTGCAAGTTTTTGACAGCAGCTGGAGTTGGTGCAAAATGAAGCTGACTCAATTGGGAAATGAGACGACGGTTAGCTTCTTCAGGATAAGGGTTAAATAAATCATTAGTACGTAAACCTGCTTCAACGTGGGCGATCGCTATTTGTTGATAAAAAGCTGCTAAACTAGCGGCAAAAGCGGTTGTTGTGTCTCCTTGTACAATTACTAACTGCGGTTTGATTTGTGTAAAAATTGTTTCTAAACCTTGGAGACTACGACAAGTAATATCACTCAAAGTTTGTTTTACCTGCATAATCTCTAGATTCTCATCTACTTGGAGATTAAATAGCTGCATTACTTGTTCTACCATTTCCCGATGTTGTCCAGTTAACACTAGATGGGTGTTAATTTCTTTAATCTGGCGCAACTTCTGCACTATTGGTGCTAATTTAATTCCTTCGGGACGAGTTCCGAGAGTAACACAAACCCTTAAATCACTCATTTGCTAGTTAATTTTTACTCACCCTTCCCATTAAAGCACAATAAAAAACCCGGGGGTTTCCGGGCTGCAGTTTTTTTAAAATAATTAACCGATATTTATTGATTGACTTCACAGGTTAAAGGACACGCAGCATATACAGATGTATGTAAAGGTTTAGCTTGTCCATGTAGCCACCGCAGCCAAGTTACATCTTGGGGATGGATACCTTTGAGGGTGAGAATAACTGCGCCAAAGATAACAGCTAATACATTTACGCCAACAATGCTACCAACTACTAATAAAACTGCACTCATTGGTAACACTGATTGCAAAATTACTGCTGATAAAACCGCAATTGTAGCCATGATCACAATCAGGGGGAATCCGACTACTAACCAACAAACGGTTAAAGTGAACATCCATAATAAAAGGCTCTTGAATATGCCTAGGTAACTAACCTTATTCCATTGATAGTTTTGTGTTAATTCCATTTCTTACTCCTTATTCTTAATTAGAGATTTAGTATTTAAACTAGACGGGGATCGTATAGATAACAGTATAGATTAACTTTATGGCAAAAATGAGAAATGCTTAATAAAATGTTACATTTAAGCCCGAGAATTTATGTTAAAAAATCTCAAACCTTAATTAGAGATTAGCTTTGAGAAGATTTTCAATTTATTCTCGCTAAATAAGTATATTAACTTAATAAAATGTTATTTTCCTTCTAATGTCTTGGCGTCGTTGCAGGAAAAAAGTAATAATTACGTAAATTAGACTATGGAGTAAAAGAATACCCCAATCTAAGAGTAAATTCTGCCAACTAGAGTTATATACAGCTGACGCTTGAATAGGTAAAGGACATTCTAGGGGTGTGGTTTCAAAAATAGTCATATTTCCTTCTAATATGGGTATCATGTCGTTAAAATTAACTAAGATACCATATGCTCCCACAGACCATCGACTCAACATTAACCAAGAGATATATTTACCTATTCCCGTCATGGTAAACAACACTCCTGAAAAGATAATCTGAGGTATTAATAGTATGGGTAGAGAGTTATTAGCTTGATTACTATTTTTTACTCCCGCTGAAATCATTAATCCTAAACTTTGAGCAGTAATAATCGTTAAAGTACTAGTAATAAGTAATCCTAAACTCCAGGGTAGTAATTGAGAGACAGGAGATTGAAAGAATATCAAAATAGTTAAACTAATTAAAAAACTTTGAGCGATAGCTAATCCACCTAGTACTAAATATTTAGAAGCTAAATAAGGTAAAATCCCCAGGTTTACTAGTCTTTCTCTGGTGTAAATTTCTCTTTCTTTGACTATTTCATTGAGGGAACTAAATAAACCAATCCAAATAGCTGCACAGGTGAAAACGAATAAAACGCGCAGTGTCAAGGGGGCTAAATCCAGAGCAGGATCATCAGGAGTAAAAAAGAGGGTTTGTTGCGATGGGATGGCTAATTTGATTAAAGCAATTCCTATGGGTGCGGTTAATAAGCTAATAATTAAGTTAAGTTTATCTCTAGTAATTAGTCGGAAATAACGTTTAGTTAATATTGATAATTGTTGGACAAATGAACCTTTAATAGCTTGGGGAGTATTGGTATTAGCTGGTTGTTCCCCAATAAATAAACGATTCTGAATATATTGTTGATATTGGGGAGAATTTTGATAGTTTTCTGCTGCGGTTTGTACCGTTTCTAAATCTTCGAGATTAAGATAAATATCAGCAAAATTATTGTCAGTCACTTGGAAAAAATTAAGGGCTTCTTCAGGAGGACCAAAATAACAAAGATGACCTTGTTTACCAAGAAATAACAGGCGATCGCACAGGGTAATATTGTTGGTAGCGTGAGTAACCACTAAAACAGTTCTACCTTGTTGGGCTAAATTCTGTAATAGTTCCATCATTTTTTTGTCTAAACCTGGATCTAATCCCGAGGTAGGTTCATCGAGAAAGAAGAGTTTAGGATCAGCGAGTAATTCTACACCAATACTGACCCGTTTTTTTTGACCTCCACTTAAATCTCTGACTAAAGTATCACGGCGATCGCTTAATTCAATTTGTGCTAAAGTTTCCGTAACAATTTGCTTAACATTAACATCACAGAGACGTAATAAAGCCGCAAAAGTTAAAACCTCAGTGACAGTTAAATCACGGTGAATAATATCATCTTGAGGAACATAACCAATTTGGGTACAATAGATATTGAAGTTACGGGGTAAATTATGTCCATTGAGATAAACTGCACCCTCTTGGGTAGGAATTATCCCTAAAATAGCCTTAATCAAACTAGATTTACCCGTACCACTTCCACCAACAATCCCTACTAATTGTCCCGGTTCGATCGGTAAGGAGATATTATGGAGTTGGGGTGGTTGAATTCGTCCTAAATTATTTAAATCAAGACGAATATTTTTACCTTGGTCGGTAATAACTAGATTATCACCTTGAACAGTAAGAATATAAGGACCAATACGAATAGTATCACCCCTTTTAATAATCGCGCTACCGCTAACTTTTTCATCATTAACATAGACACCATTGACACTATAATCTGTGAGGATATATCGTCCTTGATTATCAGTATCGATAGTAGCGTGTTTACGAGATACCGTAGGTGCGTCTAATTGCAGAGTAACCCCTATTTCTCTACCTATAACCACAGAACGATTTTTTAAAGCAATATTATAAGCTTGTGGAGGGGGAACAATGGTCTTACTAGGATCATAATAAGTAATAATGACCATCGCTTTGGTATCTTGACCGATTTTAATCTCGTCTTGATGTTGCAGACAATAACCATCAGCAGGAGTAATTAGGGTATTGTTGATAAATAAACGATTAGTACTAGGCTTAACACCATCACCATCGTAAATATAATAATCATTATTGACTTTTTTAAAGGTAGCTTGCCAACGACTGACTACTGACCAAGTTTCTGGTACAACTAAATCTACTTGGGTACTGTCTCTACCGAGACGATGAAATTTATGAGTGAGATTATAGGATTCGCTTAATTCTCCTTGATTATTCAGAATAATGTAGGGAGGATGGTTAAAAACTGTGGGAACATGTGTAGAAGACATAGAAGGTTAAGAGAGAAAGGGCGATCGTAGTAGAATAATGAACTATCACTATAGTATCCTGATTCAATGGTCAAAGGAAGATCAAAAATATATAGTTAGCTTACCTGAATTTGGTCCTTATGCTCATACACACGGGGATAGTTATGAAGAAGCTTTGAAAAATGGGCAAGAGGTTTTAGAACTTTTAATCGAAGACTATCAAGCTAGAAATAAACCTTTACCCAATCCAGATTTAAGACGTCATTATTAGCTACAAAATTTCTCATCAAACCGCTTAAATAAGCAATAATCTGCTAAACTAAAATTAGTAAGTTAGTAATAAATAATGAAATACCTAACCCCTAAAGAAGCAGCACTAGCTTTATCTGTTAGCGTTAGTAGTCTTCGTCGTTGGGAATCAGAAGGAAAAATTAAGTCAATTAAAACACCCCTACCTACTTAGAAAATAGAGAAAATGAGGAGAGACTGTGCGATCGTAGTAAAATAGGGTTAACGATTAAAAATGCGATCGATTCAACGGACAATTTCAAAATTTCCATGGTTAATATTTCAGAATCACCACAAACAAAAGTTTCCAAAGTAGAAGGAATTAAAGAACGGAGTAATTATCTCAGAGAGCCTCTAGCAACTCAGTTAAGAGAAGATACTACTCATTTTAGCGAAGATGGGATACAAATACTCAAATTTCACGGTTCTTATCAACAGGATAACCGAGATAACCGAGTTAAAGGACAAGAAAAAGACTATCAGTTTATGTTGCGCACCCGTAACCCTGGGGGTTTTATTCCCGCGCAGCTATACCTTACCCTAGATAGACTCTCAGAAACCTATGGTAATGGAACTCTCAGAACAACTACTCGTCAAGGTTTCCAGTTACATGGAGTTTTAAAAAAGAATCTCAAAACCGTTATCGGTGAGATTGTTCGCAATATGGGTTCAACCCTAGGCGCTTGTGGAGATTTAAACCGTAACGTCATGGCCCCTCCTGCACCTTTTAAACAACGTCGAGAGTATCAGTATGCGTGGGATTATGCTAACCGTATCGCTGATTTATTAACCCCTCAAACTGGTGCTTATTACGAGATTTGGCTAGATGGGGAAAAGGCGATAACTGGGGAAGAATTACCCGAAATCAAGGAAGCTAGGTTAAAAAATGGCAATATCCCCGTCTTTAAAGAGTCTGAAGAGCCTATCTACGGAGAACACTATATGCCACGTAAATTTAAGTGCTCTGTGACTGTACCTGGGGATAATTCCATAGATATCTATACCCATGATTTGAGTTTAGTTGTCATAACCGATGAACAGGGAGAATTACAGGGGTTTAATGTACTCGCAGGAGGTGGTTTAGGGAGAACTCATAATAAAGAGGAAACCTTCGCCCGGATGGCTGATGAGATTGGTTATGTAGCTAAAGATGATGTCTATGATTTGGTTAAGGCGATCGTTGCTACTCAAAGAGATTATGGCGATCGCGTCAATCGTCGTCACGCGCGCATGAAATATCTGATCAATGATTGGGGAGTAGCTAAATTCCGTGAGCAAGTTGAGTCTTATTTTGGGAAAAAATTAGAACCATCTCAACCCTTACCACCTTGGCAATATCAAGATTTTTTGGGCTGGAATGAACAAGGGGATGGTAAACTCTTTTTTGGTCTGTCTATAGACAATGGTCGGGTTAAAGACGAAGGTAACTGGAAACTGAAAACAGCCTTAAGAGAGATTATTACTGAGTTTCAATTACCCATACGTCTGACACCTAACCATAATCTGATTATCTATGAAATTGAACCCACAGCTAAAGACAGAATTATCTCTATTTTCCAGCAATACGGGATAGAAACACAACCCGAGCGCATTGAGCCACTTTTCCGCTATGCTATGGCTTGTCCTGCTTTACCTACTTGTGGTTTAGCCATAACCGAATCAGAAAGGGTTATACCCTCTATTCTGCAGCGCATTCGCCAATTACTAGATAAGCTCAATATGTCAGAGCATCACTTTGTCGTGAGAATGACGGGTTGTCCTAACGGGTGTGCTCGCCCCTATATGGCTGAGTTAGGTTTTGTCGGTAGTGCACCTGAAGCTTATCAGATTTGGTTAGGTGGCTCTCCCAATCAAACTACCTTAGCTCAACCCTATGTCGAAAAGTTGCCTATAAGCGAGTTAGAAGGCTTTCTAGAGCCTCTTTTCGTGTTCTTCGGAGAAAATCGTCAAAATAGCGAAAGTTTCGGCGAATTCTGTAACCGTGTAGGGTTTGAGGCTCTCAGAGAGTTTAGCTCTAATTATCAGAGTAAACCTTCTAAGTCTTCCCGACGCAGTCGTAAACACCAACACCGTATTAGTGTCACTGATGATTTATATACTCGTCTCAAAGAAACAGCAACCCAACAAAATACCTCGATGAATCGCATTCTAGCCGAAGCTTTAGAAGCTTATTTTAGTCAGGAATAATTTCTGACATCTATATCCACTACTTCCTGATTAGTGGATATAGAGAGAGCACAATAATGATAAAATCAGTTGTACCAAGTTGCCTTCAGACCTACCAATTATGGTAAGCTATCCCAGGGGTTAATTGATTTATCCCACATAATGACTAAATACTCTCTTTGATAGCGACTTGGTATTAACCAATCAAAATTAAACCTATTATGGAAATTAAAGACAGTCCAATAACTGGTTGTTATGAAATTCAACCCAAAGTTTTAGCAGATGAACGTGGTAGTTTTGTGAAGATTTTTCATGAAGATATTTTTAAGCAAAATCACTTAGAAACTAATTTTTCTGAAGAATATTATTCTGTGTCTAAACAAAATGTTTTGAGAGGGTTACATTTTCAACTTCCACCTCATGAACACGTTAAAATGGTCTATTGTGTATCAGGAGAAGTACTAGATTTAGTTGTTGATTTAAGAGTAGGTTCTCCAACTTATAAAAAAGTCGCAACATTTACTCTTAGTTCTCAACAAGGTAATCTTGTTTATATTCCTAAAGGATTAGCACATGGATTTTATGTATTGAGTGAACAGGCTATTATGGTTTATAAGGTTTCTACTGTCTATTCACCTGAACATGATACAGGAATTCTCTGGAATTCTATTGATTTTACTTGGCAAATTTCTAACCCGATTATTTCAAAACGAGACCAAAGTTTTATCACTTGTTCTGAGTTTAAAAGTCCTTTTGTATATAAAAATAATTTAAAATAATGAGCAGTAAAACAGTAATTATTTCTGGTGCTAATGGTTATTTTGGATCTATTGCTTGTCAATATTTTAAAAAGCAAGGTTGGCAAGTTTTGAAAGGAACACGCCAACAAGATGCTGATATCAAAATTGATTTAGATGCAGTAGATGACCTTGTTAAGCAAACAGTATCAACTCCTGTTGATTTATTTATTCATGCAGCTGCTGCCCATGAAGTTACTTGTCGTGAAAATCCTTATACTAGTATCTGTCAAAACATTGTAGGGACTAAGGCTGCTTTAGATTTTTGTCTCAGCAATAATATACCTAAATTTGTTTATTTATCGACTTTTCATGTTTTTGGTCATCCCAGTGGAACTATAGATGAGTCAGTACAACCTTTACCTGCAAATGATTATGGATTAAGTCATTTACAGGCCGAAGAATATGTCCAAATGTATAACCGTGAAAGTAAAATTCAAGGTACGGTTATTAGACCTAGTAACTTTTTTGGAATTCCTGCTAATCTCAAAAAATTCAATAGATGGACTTTAGTACCAGTATCATTTTGCCAAGAAGCAGTTCTTAATAAACAGATTATCTTGAAAACGCCAGGAACACAAAAAAGAAATTTTATCGGTGTCAATGATATCTGTGCTACATTAGAAAAGCTTTTTTTTCTACAAGAAAACATACCTTTAATTCATCTAACTGGTAATGATAATCTCAGTATCAAAGAACTTGCTCAATTAGTTTGTCAAATCATGAAAACTCACTTTGATAAGGAGATAGAATTAACTATACCTGAAGGTGTTCAAGCTAGTGATGATTTTAGTTATGAAAGCAAGTTCCTATCCCAGATTCATCAACCTATAGAAGAAATAGAAGATTTTTTGATTGAATTTTGCAGATTATTAAAACAGCAAAGTTAGTTATCAAATTAAGCTATTTAAGTGACTAAAAATTTTGATTCTATTAGTTTTTTACCACTTTTAATAGCCTGATCACTCCATAAATATTGCCACAAACCAAATCTACCTACAGGTTCAACATTTTTACTTCTCATCCAGTCGTGAATAATATTTAGAGAAGCTTCTCGATTTTGATCATATATAACATAACCGTATTTGACATTTACTTGCCATGCTTTTAAAATAGAATCTGGATTAAACATTTTCATTTTTTGTAAGTCATCAAGAACTCTTTCTACTAAACTCTCTACAGGTAAAGGACGAGTATTACTGTAGGGAACTTCTGCTTGTAGTGATGTACAACCTTCTGGAGCATTTAACTCAGAAATATTAGAATAAATACTTATTCTTGGGGTTAAAATATCAGGATCATAAACATAGAACCAATGATAAGGTAAATTTACCTGTTCATTTAAGGCAATGTTAATCAGTGCAATTGATGTACATCGTAATTTTGTAACAGCTTCTTGTACTGATTCAGGAACGTCAACAACCAGAGAAATAAATTCAGGCAGAGGTAAAGATGTAATTAGAGTTTCGCCAAATTCTTGATCCTGTTGATTGGCGAAAGATAAGATTCTTTTATTTAAATCAATTTTGGTGACTCGATGATTTAGTTTTAAATTAACCCTATCTTTAGCCTCTAACCAAAAATTACTGTAAGAGCCATAACCTCCTACTTTAGGGTAACGAAACTCAGTAAAATAATAACCTGTATCAGTTTGCAATCCCAAAGAACCATCAATAACTCTTTTGAGAGTAGGTTTGGCTACCCTTTCTCCTACCCACTGATAGGTCATTTCTTCGGGTTTAACCGTCCAAAACTTTTCAGTATATATGTGGGTAAAGTTTTCGGCAAAATATTTACCTTGTCCCAACTCACACCAATCACGATAGTTTTGAATTTCCGATTCTCTCTCTTTCGTTTCAATAAAAGATAACAGTGCATCTCTATTAGTTTCAGGAGGCAAGTCACAGAGATTGCAAATAGCTGGATGTCTTACCCAATGACCCTGATAATAATTGCCATTAGATACCTGTTTGGTTACATATTCATCCTTAACCCCTTGTGCTAAAAGTTTTTGCACATAAGTATCTTTAGTAAAGGATATGTGAGGACCATAGTCAAAGGTAAATCCTTCCCACTCCATCGACCCTGCAGTACCACCAACATTATCTCTAGCTTCGTATATAGTAGTTTTTCCAGGGAAGTGATAAGCACAAGACAAACCTGAAAAACCTGCCACTAAGATTGTTAACTCATCCATAATTACTAATAACTTTGACAAAACTCTCTGATTACTGTGCAGGTATAAGTTAACATTTCTTCTGTTAATCCAGGAAAAACCCCTATCCAGAATACCCCTGCCATAACTTTATCAGTATTGGCTAAATCCCCAATCACTCGATAATTTAAGCCTTGATAAATGGGTTGACGCACTAGGTTACCTCCAAACAAAAGTCGAGTTCCAATACGTTTATCTTCTAGGTATTTGACTAAATCATTACGGGTAAAGGGAGCATCTTCTTTAACCATAATGGGAAAACCAAACCAACTTGGTTCAGAATTGGCTGCAGGTTGGGGTAAGACTAGAAAGTCTTGTAAATCAGCTAATTGGGTTTTGAGGAACTTAAAGTTTTCTTGGCGTTTGGCGATAAATTCGGGTAACTTAGCTAGTTGGGCTACTCCTACCGCTGCCTGCATATCGGTCATTTTTAAGTTATAACCAACGTGGGAATATGTATATTTATGATCATAACCAAAGGGTAAATCTCCTAATTGCCAAGCGAATCTTTTCCCGCAAGTATTATCTACTCCAGGAGGACACCAACAGTCTCTCCCCCAATCTCGGAAAGATTCGACAATTTTTTTGAGACGACTATCACTGGTTAAAACCGCGCCACCTTCTCCCATAGTCATGTGATGAGCAGGATAAAAGCTAACGGTTGCTAAATGACCAAATGTTCCTGTTTTTTGACCATTATATACACTTCCTACCGCATCACAATTATCCTCAATTACCCAGAGGTCGTGTTTTTGGGCAAAAGCCATTACTGCTTCTAGGTTGAAAGGGTTACCTAGGGTGTGAGCGATCATAATCGCTTTAGTTTTGTCAGATAAAGCTGCTTCTAATTGGTCAATATCTAGATCATAGCTAGGTAGTTTCACATCTAGGAAAACCGGTACTAGCTGATTTTGAAAGATGGGATTAACGGTAGTAGGAAAACCTGCAGCGACTGTAATAACCTCGTCTTGGGGTTTTAATCTTTTTTCTCCTAATTTAGCCGAAGTCAGAGCAGATAAAGCTACTAAATTAGCCGATGAACCAGAATTGACTAGTAAACAATGTTTAACCCCCATCCACTCAGCAAATTTGGTCTCAAACTCCACTGCGTATCTTCCTGTGGTAAGCCAAAAATCTAGAGAAGAATCAACTAGCTTGACTAATTCTTGGTCATCAAATACTTTTCCTGAAACTGGTACATAGGTTTGACCAGGAATAAACGAACGCGAACCAAATTTAACTTGATAATATTCTTGTACCGCTTCTAGTACTTTATTTCTGAGTTGTTGTTCTTGGGTTTCGTTTTTGGTGAGAGATTGAGTCATCGTTAGATTTTGATTAAGGTTTTGTTAGTTTTAAAAATATCAGCTTGATAGGATTCTATTTGTTGTCTGGTTAAAGTTTGAAACTTAGCGCTATCTCCTGGGGATATCTGATTAGCTTCACGATACCAGAGTACAGTTTCTTTGATTGTTCGCTCAAAATCCCATACTGGTTGCCAGTTGAGAGTATGATAGGCTTTATCCGTTACTAAGTTTAGCAGTTTAGCCTCATGGACTGCTTT
>RECR01000093.1 GCA_007693955.1 Gloeocapsa sp. DLM2.Bin57 | reverse complement strand
TAGATAATGGGAATCTGTCTATTAATATCTACGTTTGAAATAAATTATATTTATCAAGGTTTGCTGACCTAAAGGCTAAAGCGATCGCTCTGGGGCGGAAATTACAAGGTGTGGGGCTTGACAAAGTACGCCGATTTGACCTACAATATTAGATAATGGGAATCTGCCTATTTAAAAGTATATTTGAAATAATAATAAATACGTTTTTCCAAACCCATTTTGAAAATTCAGCAAAAATAGCTTGAACTCCTCTTCCCTCTTCCCTCTTGCCTGCGCGTAGCGCTATAGTTATCAAGGTTTGGTGACCAAATCCAAATAGTGAACCCCTAAAACTTCCCCCTACTAAAGGGGAAGTAATTTTTAAGCGGTAGTAGTTGCAGTAATTGATTTAGACTCAGATGAATCTAGAGTTTTAGCTTGAATTAACTCAATTTTATAACCGTTGGGGTCTTCTACGAAAGCGATTACTGTAGAGCCATGTTTCATTGGACCTGGTTCTCTAACCACTTTACCACCGAGAGACTTAATTTTTTCACAAGTTCCGTAGATATCATCTACACCTAGAGCAATATGACCATAAGCGTTACCTAGATCATATTGATCTACTCCCCAATTATAGGTTAATTCGATAACTGTGTTAGCAGCTTCATCACCATAACCAACAAAAGCGAGGGTAAATTCACCACCTGGGTAGTCTTTCTGACGGAGTAGTTTCATCCCGAGAATATCACAATAGAATTTTAGTGATTCTTCTAGGTTACCTACTCTGAGCATTGTGTGTAGAATACGCATAAAATCTGTTTTAACTGAACTGCTTATTTATGATTATAAACAAAATATCCCCCCTATTGATGATGTAGGGAGGATTCTAATCTAGATTAATTGAGACTTAAAGACTAACTTTGACCACTTTATTTTTTTCTTCTTCAACTTTTGGTAAGGTTAGAGTTAGTAATCCGTCTTTATAGTCTGCTTTAACGTTATTGTTATCAATGTTAACAGGTAGAGGGATGATCCGGCGAAAATGTCCATAACGGAATTCACTACGAGTGATACCTTTTTCTTCGGTTTTGGTTTCTGATTTGCGTTCACCACTAATAGATACAGAGTCAACGGTTACTTGTATATCCAAGTCTTTAGCTTCCATACCTGGAATTTCTAGCTTCAACTCAATTGCTTCATTAGTTTCGTGCATTTCAGCAGGAGGAATAAAGGAAAGTCTTTCTTTTTCTTGACCTGGGTCATAATTTAGACTTTCAAACAAGCGATTCATTTCCTTTTGTAAAGAGTCAATTTCTCGGAAGGGTTGCCAACGAACTAGTGTCATATGTATAAACTCCTTAATTAATTTATCTATCTCTACTATTGATAATAGAGCAATTAATCGAGGAGATATTGTCGGTTTTCTACCCCTAATTTAGGTGGAATACCCAACTTTTATCTAAATAAAAGAACGGGAATTTGACTACTACGCAATACTTGAGCGGTAGTACTACCAATCACTAGTTGACGGATACGATTATGTCCATAAGCTCCCATTAATAGTAAGTTAATCGATTGAGTTTGAGCGTAATGAATAATAACCTGTTCTGGGTCACCAGTTTGTGTTTGACAAATAGGATTTAATCCTTTGGCTGTTAACTTTTGCTCAGCTTCTTGAAGTAAAGTTATTTTGCTATCATCGGAACTTTTGGTAATCGTGATGATGTGTAACTCTAAATCTTGAAATAGAGGTATTTTGACCAAAAAGTCTAAGATTTTCTTTCCCGTGGGGCTACCATCATAAGCGATGAGCACTTTTTCAATGGGTTGGAATGCTCGGGTAGTGACTAAACAGGGTTTATGAATACTGCGGACAATTCTCTCTAGATTAGCTCCTAAATGTTTGGTAGCAAAATCTGCACCCTCTCCCCGTTTTCCTAAGACGATTAAGTCTGATTCAGCTTCAAACTCAGAGAGACAATCAACCAAAAAACCTGTTTGTCCAATCAGTTTAATCTGCTCAACTCCATACTCTCTCAGGGAAGTTTCAGCGTTTTGCAGAATCAATTTAGCTTTTTGGTGGTTTAGTTTAGCTTTTTGATGCTCGATTTCTACTAAATTCTTGAGCAATTCTTCCGATGCGCCTAAACCGATAGCACCGCTAAGGTTATGATTAGAAGCCATCTTCTGACTACGTACATCAATAACCGATAAAACTGTTACCTCTGCTGATAATCTAGTAGCAAACCAAGCACTATAGCGATAGATACTTTCAGCAAAAGCAGAGCCATCAGTACATACTAAAATCTTTTTCATGTTTTTTGATAAACCGCTAATTTATTTAAGAGAGTAGAGCTAGCTTCATTTAAACCCACTAATTCAACATCTGCTCCATTGCGTCTAAATTTCATTACTACTTTATCTATAGCTGCAACTGCACCTTGATCCCAGAGATGAGCGTGGGTTAAGTCTATGGTTACGCGGTCAACGATTTCCTCAAAATCAAAAACAGTTAAGAATTCATCCACCGATAAAAAGAAAATTTGTCCTACTACGCTATAGATGCGATGAGTACCATCTTCCCTGAGAACTTTATCAACAAAGACTAGTTGTGCAATATTACGGGAGAAAAATACAGTACTCATGACTATTCCTGTGACTACTCCTAAAGCGAAGTTACGGGTTAAGATGGTCACGAACATAGTTGTAAGCATAACCGCGGTTTCACTGCGAGGAGTCCGCGATAGGGTTTTAATCGATGACCAACGAAATGTACCGATAGATACCATAATCATCACTGCTGCTAAAGCACCCATGGGAATTTCTTTGACCCATGTACTTAAAGCTAAAATAGCAATTAAGAGGAAAACTCCAGCACATAGAGTTGATAGTCTCCCTCTTCCACCAGACTGGATGTTAATAACGGATTGTCCGATCATACCACATCCTGCCATGCCACCAAAAAAGCCAGTGATAAGGTTAGCGATACCTTGTCCTTTGGCTTCTTGATTTTTATCACTAGGTGTATCGGTTAATTCATCTACTAGGGAAGCGGTTAAAAAGGAAGCTAGTAAACCTACTACCGCCATAGTTAAGGAGGTGGGTAAGATAATTTGCAGGGTTTCTAGGGTAAAGGGAACTTCAGGTAAACTAAATAGGGGTAAGGTAGTTGGTAGTTCTCCTTTATCTCCTATGGTAGGAACATCTAATTTAAAGATGATTTTTGCCATCCCCATGACTACCAATGCGATTAGGGGAGAAGGTATGGCTTTAGTAAATCTCGGTAAGATGTAAATAATTGCTAAGGATAGAGCCGTAATTAAATAGACTGTATAGGGAACGTTAGTTAATTCAGGTAGTTGTGAGGTAAAAATTAGGATAGCTAGAGCGTTAATATAGCCAATCATTACGGCTCTAGGTACGTATTTCATTTGACGTCCTAGTTTGAAAACACCGAATAATATTTGTAATAAACCTGTTAATAAAGTTGCTGCTAATAGATATTGCAAACCATGGTTTTTAACTAATTCAACCATTAATAGAGCCATTGCTCCAGTTGCTGCTGAAATTGACCCAGGTCTCCCTCCTAAAAAGGCGGTGGTAATGGCTATAATAAATGAGGCGTATAGTCCTACTTTTGGCTCTAGTCCTGCAATAATCGAAAACGCGATCGCTTCTGGTATTAAAGCTAATCCTACTACCGCTCCTGCTAGAATATCGGCTTTGGGGTTAAAAAACCATTCTCTCTTGAGTTGTTGGATTGGGAATTGTTTGATTTTAATCATCCTTTTTCTTATTGATTTAGTTTTCAAGCCAAGGATTGGCGCAAATTTAATAAGTTTTCCTCAATCATTATCATTGATATTAACAAGTTTTATCAAGTTTTATTAACTTTTATGATAAATTGGTTACATTAATCACGTTAATCAAAATAAAATCATAAGGGAGATCAAAAACACAAAATAATGAAAATAACCAATGAAATTAATTTTAGTAACTTCCAAGGAGATTTATTTGGAGGGTTAACCGCAGCTGTGGTAGCTTTACCTATGGCTTTAGCTTTTGGTATAGCTAGTGGTGCAGGTGCTGAAGCAGGTTTATGGGGAGCAATACTAGTAGGCTTTTTTGCAGCTCTATTTGGCGGTACTCCCAGTCTGATTTCTGAGCCAACCGGTCCAATGACGGTAATTGTTACAGCTGTAATCGCTGGCTTAATGGCTACTAACCCCGATAACCCTGAAAAAGCTTTAGCGATGGGTTTTACCGTAATTATGTTGGCGGGAATATTTCAAATTATTTTTGGAGCATTGGGGTTAGGTCGTTATATCACTATGCTTCCTTATAACGTCATATCCGGCTTTATGAGTGGTATTGGAATCATCCTTATTGCTTTACAAATAGCACCATTTTTGGGTCAAGATACACCACCTGGAGGAGTAATTGGTTTAATTCGTGATCTCCCTTATTTAATTGCTCATATCAATCCTTGGGAAATGATTTTAGGGATAATTACTTTAGTTGTTATTTTAACTTATCCTAATTCTTGGAAAAAATTTGTCCCACCTCAATTAGCAGCTTTAGTGGTAGGAACATTATTAGCTTTAATGGTGTCTAGAAATGTGGAAATTCGCACGATCGCTACCATTGGCGAAATTACTCCAGGATTACCTAAGTTACAAATGCCTACTTTCACTCCCGATAACTTGAACCTGATGTTTGTCAACGCGATGGTGTTAGCGGTAGTTGGCTCGATTGATTGTTTATTAACCTGTGTGGTTTCTGATAGTCTGACTCGTACAGAGCATAAGTCTAATAAAGAATTAGTCGCTCAAGGTATAGCTAATTTAATCACGGGTTTATGTGGAGGTGTTGCTGGCTCTGGCGCTACAACTGCAACTGTGGTTAGTATCAAAGCGGGAGGACGTACAGCTTTAGCGGGTATTTTTCGTGCTCTATTTTTATTAATTATAGTCTTATGGGCAGCTCCAATAACTTCTTATATTCCTTTAGCGGTTTTAGCGGGAATTGTTTTAAAAGTAGGTATTAATATCATTGATTGGGCTTTCTTGAAAAGGGTACACAAGATTTCTCGCAAAGCGGCGGCGATTCTCTATGGTGTAATTATTTTAACTGTGTTCGTTGATTTAATGGTAGCGGTGGGAGTAGGAGTATTTATCGCTAATATCTTAACTATCGATCGCCTTACTGAGTTACAATCTCAGTCTGTCAAGACTATCACCGACGCTGATGACCAAATTGTCTTGACACCAGCAGAAAAATCAGTTTTAGACTCAGCCAAAGGTAGAGTGCTACTATTTCATCTTAGTGGTCCGATGATTTTTGGTGTAGCTAAAGCTATCTCTAGAAAACATAGCACTATTGCTAATTATGATGTGTTAATTGTTGACCTCGGTGAAGTACCAATTATGGGGGTGACTTCTTCTCTAGCGATTGAAAATGCGATTCAAGAAACTATTGATTTGGGTAGATCAGTAATTATTGTAGGAGCAACCGGAAAGGTTAGACATCGTCTGGAAAAATTGGGTATCGCTGGTTTGATTCCTGGTGAATATTGGATGAGCGATCGCCTTACTGCTTTAAAACAGGCTAAACTTATTTCTGATCATAATCAGCTAATTGATAATTCTTACCTTAATTAATCATAGGGAAGAGGTAAGAGATTGAGCAATGTGGACAGGGTATGGGGTGCGGGGTGTGGGGTGTGGTAAAATTTATATTTAGTTACTTAGATAGTGTATGCTGAAAAAGTAAGTCTTGGTGAGGAGATGGGCACTCTTGCAACAGGAAGCCAATATTTATGCTACTTAAGTAAGTAAAAGACATAAATAAACTTTTTTTGAACAGAAAACGACTTTAAACCCATACCAAATCAAAGTTTTAGATTTATTCAGCAAGCCCTAGATAGACTCTCTTGAAATAGACAAAATTGTCAGAGAGTTTGTCTTTCATTGATTTACTTCAGGATTAACAATGTATTCAGATTCTACCGGGGATTGTTGTTCCAACACAACCAAAGCTTGATGTATCATTGCTGCTACTTGAGCGCGAGTAGCCTCACCGTTGGGGTTCAATATTTTCAAATCCGGATAATTGATCACCAAACCCGATTCAGTGGCAGCCGCGATCGCACTTCTGGCGTATTCGGGAATCTCTTGCCAATCTTGGTAATTATCGGCGAGTATGGTTTCTGGATCTCCTGAGGGTTGTAACTCTAACCCACTCACCAGAGATAATAGTACTTGCATTTTAGAGATAGGTTGATTCGGTTCAAATATTTCTCCCGGATAACCTTTGAGGAATTTTTCCCCAACTGCGAGATCAATCGCTTCTTTTGCTTCGGATTCCTCATCTACATCTTTGAAATCTATTGCTGTTTCTGTTGATGTTAGTCTTATCGCTTCGTTAAGTATCTCGGCGTATTCTCCTCTTGGTACAGAATCATTAGGTCTAAAATTGCCTCCTCTTAGATCTTTAAATATTCCTTCTTCTGCTAATGCCATAATGAAAGGGTAAGCCCAGTAGTCTTGTGCAACATCGACAAATACTACTTCTGGTTCAGGAGTTGGTTCAGGAACTATAACAGAGGGTTCATCCGGTAGAGGAATTGGTTGGGGAGTTAGTTCGGTAACTATAACAGAGGGTAGAGGAGTTGGTTGGGGAGTTAGTTCGGTAACTACTACCGGAGGTGCAATTACTACAGTTTTTCTTTCCTTAGTCGGCATTCTTCTCGATGGTTGTTCCACTGGAGAAACTTCTAATTCAGGATTAGTAACAGGTTCAACTGATGATGTAGTTTGGGGAGATGGGCTAAACAGAGTTGCATTGATAAGTTGATTATCTTTGAGCAACACCCAGGCTAAAATACTACCTATAACGCCAAAAGCAACTATGATAGCTATTTTTTCGTCTAAATCAAGTTTTTTCCGATTGTTATACTGATTACTCATAATATATATTTTCCGACTAGTTATACTTAGACCTAATGATAACCCAAGTGACACTTACAGATTTTATTCAAGTAACTAGTGATCTTGAAGCTACCACAAGTCGGGGTTCAATTGTTTATAACAGAAATAATAGCAAATTCTTTTATAACCCTAATGGTAGTCAAGCTAATTTTGCCTCAACTATTGATCGAGGTGGTCACTTTGCTACCCTGACTGGTAATTTATCTAATGATAATATATTTCTTGCTTAAGTGGTAATCGAGACATTAAATCTCTCAGACTTTCAACCTAAATTTTTGGTAGAATCGTACATAATAACATAATAACCCCAAGAATAACTACTTATGTTGAAAGCCTTACTCGGAGATCCTAACGCCAGGAAAATCAAAAAAATACAACCTATAGTCACTGAAATTAATCTACTCGAAGAAGATATACAAAAACTATCAGATGATGAATTAAGAGGTAAAACAGGAGAATTTAGACAAAAACTAGATAAAGCCAGAAATCAACGAGAAGAAGCAGAAATACTCTGGGAGATCCTACCTGAAGCTTTTGCTTTAGTAAGAGAATCAGCGGTGAGAGTTTTAGGACTACGTCACTACGACGTACAGTTAATTGGGGGGATAGTCCTGCATCAAGGTCAAATAGCCGAGATGAAAACAGGAGAAGGAAAAACCCTCGTAGCAACCCTACCAGCTTATCTGAACGCGTTAAGTGGTAAAGGTGTTCACGTAGTCACCGTCAACGACTATCTAGCTAGAAGAGACGCCGAATGGATGGGACAAGTACATCGGTTTCTCGGTTTAACTGTTGGCTTAGTCCAAAATGACATGAGCGCCAATGAGCGGAAAAAGAATTATGGTTGTGACATAACTTACACAACTAACAGTGAGTTGGGTTTTGACTATCTACGGGATAATATGGCGACTTCTTTAGAAGAAGTAGTGCAAAGACCCTTTAATTATTGTATTATAGACGAGGTTGACTCTGTACTTATAGACGAAGCTAGAACACCCCTAATTATCTCAGGACAAGTAGAACGTCCCACCGAAAAATATCTCAAAGCCGCTGAAATAGCCGAACAATTAGTTAAAGAAACCGAAGAAGAAGAGGGAGACTACGAAATAGACGAAAAAGCCCGCAGCGTTTTATTAACAGATGCAGGTTTTGCTAAAGCTGAACAACTCCTAGGCGTAACCGACTTATATGACCCTGATAATCCCTGGGCACACTATGTCTTTAACGCTATTAAAGCCAAAGAATTATTTATCAAAGACGTTAACTACATGGTTAGAGATGGAGAAGTAGTTATCGTTGATGAGTTTACAGGAAGGGTGTTATCAGGAAGACGCTGGAGTGATGGTTTACATCAAGCGGTTGAAGCCAAAGAAAGAGTAGAAATCCAAAAAGAAACCCAAACTCTAGCAACTATCACTTATCAAAACTTCTTTTTACTCTACCCTAAATTAGGTGGGATGACCGGTACAGCGAAAACAGAAGAGGTAGAATTTGAAAAGGTTTATAAACTAGAAGTAACCATCATTCCTACTAATCTTCCCTCACGACGTCAGGATGTATCAGACGTAGTCTATAAAACAGAAGAAGCCAAATGGCAAGCAGTAGCTAGAGAATGCATAGCTATGCACCAAGAAGGTCGCCCAGTGTTGGTGGGAACAACTAGTGTAGAAAAATCAGAGGTACTCTCTAAACTTTTAGCCCAAGAAAGAATTCCCCATAAACTACTCAATGCGCGTCCCGAAAACGTGGAGAAAGAATCAGAAATCGTCGCCCAAGCAGGAAGAAAAGGCGCTGTCACTATCTCTACTAATATGGCTGGACGTGGAACTGATATTATCCTCGGTGGTAACTCTGATTATATGGCAAGACTCAAAATCAGAGAATATCTCTTACCCCAAGTGGTTAAACCAGAAGATGACAGCAAATTTAGTATAGCTACTCCCGCTTTAGGAAGTGGACGCAAACGCCCCCAAGGTTTTGAACTAGGGAAAAAAGTAAAAACTTGGCGCGCATCTACGGAAATTTTCCCCACAGAACTATCTAAAGATACGGAAGAATTGCTCAAAGCTGCCGTAAAGTTAGCAGTAGAAGAGTACGGCTATCAGGGTTTGTCTGAGTTAGAAGCAGAAGAAAAAATAGCGATCGCCGCCGAAAAAGCCCCCACCGATGACCCAGTCATTCAAAATCTGCGCAGCGTCTATAATCGCATTCGTAAAGAATATGAGCACTTTACCTCTAAGGAACAAGATGAGGTAATTCAATTAGGGGGATTATACGTAATAGGGACAGAACGTCACGAATCACGACGCATTGATAACCAATTACGTGGACGCGCGGGAAGACAGGGTGACCCTGGTTCAACTCGTTTCTTCTTGAGTTTACAAGATAATCTCTTGCGCATTTTTGGGGGCGATCGCGTGGCAGGTTTAATGAACGCCTTCCGCGTTGAGGAAGATATGCCTATAGAATCAAAGGTGTTAACTAACTCCCTAGAAGGTGCACAGAAAAAGGTAGAAACTTTCTACTATGATGCTCGTAAACAAGTCTTTGAATACGACGAAGTGATGAATAATCAACGTCGCGCTATCTATGCTGAACGTCGTCGTGTCTTACAAGGGTTTGATATCAAAGACCAAGTCTTACAATACGCAACCCAAACCATGGACGAAATCGTTGAGGCTTATGTTAATCCTGATCTTCCCCCAGAGGAATGGGATTTAGAAAATTTAGTGGCTAAAGCCAAGGAGTTCGTCTATCTATTAGAAGATGTAGGAGTTAAAGATTTAGACGATCTCACCATCAATGAGATTAAAACTTTTCTCCATGAAGAAGTACACAAAGCCTATGAAATCAAAGAAAGTCAGATAGAAAAAGTCCAACCTGGTTTAATGCGTCAAGCAGAAAGATTCTTTATCCTCAGTCAGATTGATAATCTCTGGCGAGAACATCTTCAAGGTATGGAGGCACTACGAGATTCCATCGGTTTACGAGGTTATGGACAAAAAGATCCTCTGATTGAATATAAACAGGAGGGTTATGAGATGTTTTTAGAGATGATGATCGATATTCGTCGTAATGTAGTTTACAATCTCTTTAAATTCCAACCCCAAAATCAAGCTCAAAGTGTCTAATTTAACCTGAGTTTAAGGGAAGAGAAATAACATTTTGATCCTTTCTTCTTCCCCTGAACAACTAAAAGGGAATTGAGTAATTTGGAATACGATCAACCTAGATTCCGCTTAATAACCACAGAAGAACTAAATATAATTACCTGGATTACCTCTTTATGGTGAGATGATTTTTGATTTAGCAGATCTCGAAATTGTACAAGAACAAGGAAACTTAGAAGATCTGATTGTCCATGAAATGGCTCATGTTCTTGGCTTTGGGGCTGGTCCTCTTTGGGACAATAATCTTCAAGGGAGAAATAGCCAACAACCTAGATTTACAGGTTCTCAAGCTAATCGTGAATATCAACGCATTTTTGGATTCAATGCACAGGATTCTGTACCTGTAGAAGCAACAGGTGGACCTGGAACGGCTTATGCTCATTGGGAGATGGGAAGCTTTCCTGGTGAATTAATGATTGGTTCTATAATTTTAGCCTCGGTTTTGTCTATAGTCGCAGTGATGGAAAATTAGCCTTCCTAGATCAAGACAATGATATCATGTACGTTTAATTAGTTATAATAAACTTGTTCCTTGATACCTTCTTCTTTTCCTCCTGCCTCCTGCCCCTGGAGCCTCCTGCCTTACCTCACTTTTATCGTAAGTATTCACCCGAACTTGATATGACATCACTCTAACACCATTTGCTGTACTTGAGGGTGATCCTCGTCTTAACTCTAGAAATATTAGAGTTTTGTAAAATGAACCAGTTGGGGTATCAGAAGATACCCTCTTTTTTTAAACGTGTTTACCTATATGGATATTTTTCACTAACGCAGGTACGCAACCATGGGTCATTTGGGCTACTTGCATTGGTTCACCCTTACCACACATATTAGTACCGCATTGTTGCCAACTAGATTCTGGACCGATCGCTTCTACACTATTCCAAAAGTCGGTAGTCATGGAGTGATAGGTAACGTTTTTGAGCATTCCCACAATTTTACCGTTTTTCACTTGCCAGAAAGCATCACCCCCAAACTGGAAATTACGTCGCTGTTGATCGATAGAAAAGCTACCGATACCATCAATCAAGATTCCTTCTTTAGTTTCGGCGATCATTTCCTCAAGAGTAGCGGTATGACTATCACCCTCTTTACCTGGTTGTAAACCTAGATTAGGAATTCTCACCATGGGTAAACTCGACCAACTATCAGCGTAAGCGCAACCATTGCTACTACCTCTCCCTAAACGGTGTGCGGTTTCTCTGTCGGTAAGATAATCTACTAAAATACCGTCTTTGACTACGTACCATTCTTGGGCTGGTACTCCTTCGTCATCGTAAGCTACAGTACTACGTCCTTGCTCTTGAATACGATCCGCTTTAAAATTAATCCAAGGTGCGCCATACTGCAATTTCTGCAACTTATCGGTTGTGGCAAAACTAGTCCCTGCAAAATTCGCCTCATAACCATAGACGCGATCTAATTCTGTGGGATGTCCAACTGATTCATGAATGGTTAACCATAAATTAGTTGGTTTGAGGATTAAATCCGTGGTAATTCCCGATGGTCCATCTGGTGCGTTAACTTTGGCGATCGCTTCTGTTGCTACTCTCTCTACATTCCCTAGTAAATCCTCTCGGGAGATATTCTCATATCCTGCATTACGAGGAGAACATTCATAGTTTCGACTTTGGGCGTCACCTGAAGCGATCGCTGTACAACCAAAACCCCCGTAAGTACGATAGATAGTTTGTTCGATTAATGATCCTTCTGTAGAAGCGAAGGTTTTCTCTTCCTTAGTAAAGCTTAAAAAACCATAAGCTTTTTTGACACCTCTATCCTGATAGGTTAAAATTCTCTCATTAATCTCTAGTAATAACTCAGCTTTTTCGGCTACAGATATGTCAAAAGGATCGATTTGAATGGGGGTGATATAACTATCTTGAAAAGCTTCTACAGGAGCTAATTTAACTGGTTGTTGTTGGGATAAAAGACTACCCTTAGCGATTTCTACCGCTTTGATCACAGTTTGGGCGATCGTCTCAGTATTAATTATAGAACTAGCCGCAAAACCCCAAGCTCCCCGATAAAGTACTCTGACTCCAAAACCCAAATTAACATTATCGGAAAGCCGATTTAGGGATAAATCCCTTGTTCCTAAATTCTGTTGACGATATCGACAAATACGAATATCGCCATATTCACAACCAGTTTTACTGATTAATGCTATTCCCTCTTGAGCTAATACTTTGTTATTATTTTGACTAAGTACTTGTACCATCTTTGACTTGATCTTTTTTAACTCATTCTAACCGAATTTTATGAATCCCATCGATTTATTAAACTATCACCTAGATAACACCCCTTTAGCGGTTGTGCAATGGGATGCACAATTTAGGGTGAAAAGATGGTCTAATATGGCTGAGAATATCTTTGGGTGGAAAGAGGTAGAAGTAGCTAGTTTTCATCCTTTTGCTTGGGATTTTGTCTATCAAGATGACATTCAACGCGTCTCGGAAGTCATGGATGATCTCCTTGGTAAAAAGGTTACTAGAAATATCAGCTTTAATCGTAATTATACTAAAGATGGTCGCGTTGTTTATTGTGAATGGTATAATTCTATACTTTTTGATGAAGAAGGGAAATTATTATCTGTTCTCTCTTTGGTATTAGACGTTACTAAAAACGTGGAACTAGCAGAGACCATATCTCTGAAACAACCTATAGCTAATACAGGTTTGGATGTACTTAAAGACGCTTACATTATTACAAATATTAATTATCGCGTTACCTATCTCAATTATCAAGCTAGTAAATTAACAGGATTCACCAATAAAAATGCTAAAGGATGTCAATTAGATGAGGTTTTTCGTCTCAGAAATAAATCGATTCAAAATATTATTGAGACATCTAAACCCATTAATAACTTATTAAGTTTTGGTTATGATTATTGGTTAACTTGTACTCAACAACAAACCTATCAAGTAGAATTTATCGTTATTGGACTTTATACTAATAATCAAGTTTTAAAAGGTTATCTATTAATTTTTAATAATCTGCAACGTAATAACAGTTTAATCAGTCAATTTAAATATCAAGTAGAAAGGGATCAAGTCACAGGATTATATAACCGTAGTTTTTTCCTACAAGAATTAGATAAAGCGATCGCCTCTGTCAAAAATTCTAACATCTCTCACTGTTTCTGTTATTTAGACTTAGATAGATTTCAAATCATTAACAATACCTGTGGTCATATAGCAGGAGATCAACTCCTCCAACAACTCAGTCAAATATTATTACAAGAATTAGGACACCATGCTATTATAGCGCGGTTAGGTGGTGATGAGTTTGGTATTTTATTACTATATTATGATGTAGAGACTGCTCAGAATCTGATTAGACAAATTAGAGACAAAATCAAGAACTTTAATTTTATCTATTCCGAAACAATCTTTAGGATTAGTGCGAGTTTTGGGTTAATTGAAATTAATCAAAATAGTAGTGACTCTATCTTAATTTTAAGTGCTGCTGATGCAGCTTGTTTAGCAGCTAAAGAAAAAGGACGTAACAAAATTCAAGTTTATCAAAACAGCGATCTAGTGTTAACAACAATGAGGAGCGATCGCCAATGGACAATTAGAGTTAATCAAGCTATTAAAGAGCAAAGATTTTGTCTGTATCAGCAAAAAATAGAAACAGCCAAATATCAATCCAAACAACCTCAAATCGCTGAGATTTTAGTGCGAATGATTGGTGAAGATGGTAGAATAATTACACCTTTAAACTTTATTCCAGCAGCTGAAAGATACGGGTTGATGACTGATATTGATTGTTTAGTCATAAAAATGCTAGAAGAATACTCCAGAAATGAACAGACCAATAATTATTACCTGATTAACCTTTCAGCTACTACCATTGGAGAAGAAATATTTTTAAGCTTTTTAGAGGATATATTTACTAACCAGTATCTTAAACCAGAATCAATTTGTTTTGAAATTACCGAAACAGCAGCCATTAACAATATCCAACAAGCCATCAAATTTATTAAAAAATTAAAAAACCTAGGTTGTCAATTTGCTCTGGATGATTTTGGGACAGGAATGTCTTCCTTTAGCTATTTAAAAAAATTGCCCATTGATTATATCAAAATAGACGGAAGTTTTATTAAGAATATCAACAACGAACTTAACTATATTATCGTAGAGTCTATAGTAAAAATAGCGCAGTTATTAGAAGTAAAAACCGTAGCTGAGTGGGTAGAGAATGATCAGATACGTGACCAAGTAGCAGCAATGGGTGTTGATTACGTTCAGGGTTATGGAGTAGAAAGTGTCAATCCTTTAACCTTTTCTTAACTAAAACCTGATAAAAAATTAAGTTTTTTTTAATAAATTGAAAAAATAATCGGTTAAACTGAGTTATAGCAATAGTTTCAGAAAAACTGTATTAATTGATACTGTTAATTACCGATAATATTTAAGGGATTTTTAACCTAATTATTGCCAGATGATGTTAAAGTTCAAAAGAGAACAAAAAACGACGATTAGGATTGTATATGGTTCAAGCACCAACACCAGAAACTTCCGCAAATTTATCGGCATTATCAGAAGAAGAACTAAGGAAAATTGACGCCTATTGGCGAGCTGCGAACTATCTAGCAGTAGGGATGATCTACCTCAAAGACAACCCCCTACTCAAAGAAACACTAACACCAGAACATATAAAATACCGTCTTTTAGGACACTGGGGAGCGTCTCCCGCTTTAAGTTTCACCTACGTACACCTAAACCGTTTGATCAACAAATACGACCTAAACATGATTTTCATGGCAGGTCCAGGTCACGGTGCGCCTGGGGTATTAGGACCTGTGTACTTAGAGGGAACGTATTCAGAAATTTATCCCGATAAAACCGAAGACGAAGAAGGGATGAGAAAATTCTTTAAACAGTTTTCCTTCCCAGGTCATATTGGTAGCCACGTAACCCCAGAAACACCAGGATCTATCCACGAAGGTGGAGAACTAGGGTATAGTGTTTCCCACGCTTACGGCTCAGTTTTAGACAATCCTGATCTAATTACTGTAGTAGTAGCAGGAGATGGAGAAGCAGAAACAGGACCTCTAGCTACCTCATGGCACTCTAACAAATTTATTAACCCCATTCATGATGGAGCGGTTTTACCAATTCTGAACTTGAATGGTTATAAGATTGCCAACCCCACCATCTTGTCTCGTATTAGTCACGAAGAATTAGACAACCTCTTCAAAGGATATGGTTATACTCCTTACTTTGTAGAAGGTGGAGACGATATCGAAGGGATGCACCAAAAAATGGCAGCAACCCTAGAAGAATGCGTGCTCAAAATTCGGGAAATTCAAGAACAAGCGCGCAGTACAGGAGTAGCCGAACGTCCCAGATGGCCCATGATCGTCCTACGTACACCCAAAGGTTGGACAGGACCAGATTATGTAGATGGTAAAAAAGTAGAAGGTTTCTGGCGTGCCCACCAAGTCCCCATGGGTGGAATGCACAGCAACCCCGAACACGTCAGACTCCTAGCAGAGTGGATGAAGAGTTATAAACCCGAGGAACTCTTCGACGCAGAGGGTAAACTAATTCCCGAACTCAAGGAATTGTCACCCAAAGGACATCGCCGGATGAGTGCTAACCCCATAGCTAATGGTGGTTTAGTACGTAAAGGGTTAATTATGCCCGATTTCCGCGACTTAGCCGTAGAAATCCCAGGACCTGGCAAAATCGAAGTAGAAAATACCTTAAAACTCGGAGAATTCCTCAGAGAAGTAATGCGTCGCAATATGACCAGCTTCCGAGTATTTGGACCAGATGAAACAGCCTCTAACCGTCTCCATCCTATCTACGAAGTTAGTAAGAAAACCTGGATGGCTGACTTACTACCCGAAGACGAAGATGGGGGTCTCTTATCTAAAGATGGTCGGGTGATGGAAATGCTCTCAGAACACACCCTACAAGGTTGGTTAGAAGGTTATTTACTTTCAGGGCGTCACGGTTTATTCCACACCTATGAAGCTTTTGCTCACGTAGTTGACTCGATGTTTAACCAACACGCTAAATGGTTAGATATCTGTAAACACGATGTACCTTGGCGTGCTTCGGTATCTTCTCTGAACATCCTACTATCTTCTCTAGTTTGGCGTCAGGATCACAACGGCTTCAGTCACCAAGATCCAGGCTTTATTGACGTAGTGACTAACAAGAGTCCCGAAGTAGTCAGAGTCTATCTCCCACCTGATGCTAACTGTTTATTATCAGTAGCTGACCACTGTCTGCGCAGTACCGATTACGTAAACGTGATCGTCTCTGATAAACAACATCACCTACAATACCTCACCATGGACGAAGCAATTAAACATTGCACCAAAGGTATTGGTATCTGGGAATGGGCGAGTAACGATGACCAAGGCGTAGCCGCAGACGAACCTGATGTAGTAATGGCTTGTTGTGGTGATATTCCTACCATGGAATCACTAGCAGCTACCGCGATTCTGCGTGAAGAGTTCCCCGAACTAAAAGTACGCTTTATCAACGTTGTGGATCTGTTTAAACTACTTCCTGAAGATGAACACCCCCACGGACTATCTGATATAGACTTTGATACTCTATTTACCCCAGATATGCCGGTAATCTTCAACTTCCACGGTTACCCCTGGTTGATTCACAAATTGACCTACCGTCGTACTAATCAACAACGTATTCACGTACGGGGTTATAAAGAAGAGGGTAATATCAATACTCCTCTCGAACTAGCCATCAGAAACCAAGTCGATCGCTTTAACCTGGTTATCGATGTTATCGATCGTGTACCTAAATTACAATCACGCGGCGCTTACGTCAAAGAACGTATGAAAAACGCCATCATCGAAAATCTCAACCACGCTTTTGAGCAAGGTATAGACAGAGACGAAATCGTCCACTGGACATGGCCTTACTAAACTAAAAAAAATAGATGGGAGTATCAAAGCTCCCATTTATTCTATCAAGACACATTTAACTTAATCTTAACCAATGAATCCCATTCTTTCACCCCAAATCCAAATAGAAGACGATCGCACAGGTATATTGATTCCTACCATCAGAAGAGCGATCGCCGATAACCTCTTCTATATTCAAGGTAAATATCCAGGTATCGCTAGCAAAAATGACTATTATATGGCTCTAGCTTATACAGTCAGAGACCGTATGTTGCAAAAATGGCTAGCGACTACCCAAGCTTACTTTAAACCAGAAACCCGCATCGTCTGTTATCTCTCAGCAGAATTCCTCCTCGGACCTCATCTAGCTAACAACTTAGTTAACCTCGATATCTATGACCAAGTTCGCAACGCTGTAGAAGATTCAGGTTTAGATCTCAACGAACTAATCGAACAAGAAGAAGAACCAGGTTTAGGTAACGGTGGATTAGGAAGACTAGCCGCTTGTTACATGGAGTCACTCTCTAGTTTAGAAGTAGCCGCGATCGGTTATGGTATCCGTTATGAATATGGTATCTTTGACCAAACCTTCTGCGATGGTTGGCAGGTAGAAATTACCGATAAATGGTTGCGCTTCGGTAACCCCTGGGAAATTCCCCACCCCGAAGAAGCAGTAGAAGTCAAACTAGGTGGTCACACCGAATCCTATACCGATGACCAGGGTAACTATCGTGTGCGTTGGGTCCCTGCTAAAGTAGTTAAAGCTATCCCCTATGATACACCTACCCTCGGTTATCGTGTTAATACATGTAATACTCTGAGACTCTGGAAGGCTGAAGCAATAGAATCTTTTGACTTCCAATCTTTTAACGTCGGTGACTATTACGGATCAGTAAGAGAAAAAGTAACCTCAGAAAACATCACGAAAGTTCTCTATCCTAACGATGAACAAATCGAAGGTAAAGAATTACGTCTAGAACAACAATTCTTCTTTGTTTCTAGTTCTCTCCAAGATATGATTAGACTTCACCTCAACAGTGGTCGTAGTCTCGATACATTCCACGAAAAATTTGTTGTTCAACTTAACGATACTCACCCTGCGATCGCGGTGGCTGAATTGATGCGTCTGTTAGTAGATGAACATCACCTAGAATGGTCAAAAGCTTGGGAGATTACTAGCAAAACCTGTGCCTATACTAACCATACTCTACTTCCTGAAGCTCTAGAAAAATGGTCTCTGCCTATCTTTGGTAAATTGTTACCTCGTCACCTAGAGATTATCTACGAACTAAATCAACGTTTCTTAGATCAAGTACGCATTCAATACCCCAATGATGAGGCTAAACTCTCTCGTCTCTCTTTGATTGATGATAGTGGTGATAAATACGTGCGCATGGCTAATCTGGCTTCATTAGGGGCTTTTGCCATTAACGGTGTGGCTGCATTACATACCGAATTGTTAAAAATCAGCGTACTTAAAGACGTCTATGAACTTTGGCCAGAAAAAGTTAGCAATAAAACTAATGGCGTAACTCCTCGTCGTTGGATGGTAGTGTGTAATCCTCGCCTTACCAACTTGATTAACCTCAAAATCGGTGACCATTGGGTTAAACATCTCGATGAGTTACGCGCTATAGAACAATTCGCTGAAGATGCAGAATTCCGTAAAGCTTGGGCCCAAGTTAAACAAGATAATAAGGCTGACTTGGCTAAACGCATCGAAGCTAAAACAGGTGTGATAGTTAATCCTAAATCTCTATTTGATGTACAAATCAAACGCATCCACGAGTACAAGCGTCAACACCTCAATGTACTCCACATTATCACTCTGTACAATCAAATTAAACGCAATCCTAACCTGGATATTACCCCCCGTACCTTTATCTTCGGTGGTAAAGCAGCACCTGGCTACTATATGGCTAAGTTGATTATTAAGTTAATTAACTCCGTGGCTGAAGTGGTTAATAATGACCCCATAGTAGGCGATCGCCTCCAGGTAGTATTTGTGCCAGACTATAATGTTACCAACTCCCAAGCTATCTTCCCCTCTGCTGATATCTCTGAGCAAATTTCTACCGCGGGTTATGAAGCTTCCGGAACGGGTAATATGAAATTATCCCTCAATGGTGCTCTGACTATCGGTACTCTAGATGGTGCTAATGTGGAAATACGCGAGGAAGTAGGTGCAGAAAACTTCTTCTTATTCGGACTTACCGCAGAGGAAGTTAAAGAACTAAGAAATCAAGGTTATAACCCCTGGGATTATTACAACCAAAATTCCCAACTCAGAGAGGTTATTGATTTAATTAGTTCTGGTTTCTTCTCCCGTGGAGATAGTTCGGTATTTCGTCCTTTCGTAGAGAATCTACTCTGGAAAGATCCCTATTTACTCTTTGCTGACTATCAATCCTATATCGATTGTCAAGCAAAAGTTAGTGAAGCTTACCGCGATCGCGATAAATGGACTAAAATGTCTATACTTAATGTCGCTCGTATGGGTAAATTCTCCTCTGATCGCTCTATTCGTGACTATTGTAACGACATTTGGCACGTTCAACCTCTCCCTATTGAGATATCAGAATATATCCAAGCAAACGCAGGTTTAAGCGTAGAGAAAAACGGTCACTAATTCTCTAGGTGGAACGGTGGAACGGTGGAACAGTGTTATTGTTTCTATATAACATACTAGGGTATCCCCATCTCCCCATCTCCCCGTCTCCCCGTCTCCCTTCTCCCTTCTCCCTTCTCCCTACACCCCTCCCTATTCCCTCTTGTCTTGTTATTCTGACTCTAACCTAACTAATTTCGGTTAAAATTGATTGTTTATGACAATCGCTAAAAATTAACTCCCATGGAGAATAAAAAACCTGAATTCGCTTTTACAGAACGTCCTGTGATTAGTCTAGTTACAGAGATGCGAGCTTATTTTCAAGATCTCAAATCCTATTACTCTATTGCCAAAGGGGAGATTATCAGCCAACTAGATGAAGTCACCGAGGAAGCTAAAATAAGTCAATTACACTCTAAACTACAAGAGGTTAACGATAAAATAGCCTCTTTTAGCGTATTAGGTGATGCCCTCTCTATCGCTGATACAATCCTACATACAGAAGGGATGATCGCTGAATTAAGCGCAAAAAAAGTCTAAAAATACATGGTTGCAGGAGTAAAAAACTCTTGTAACCTATTACTTATCAAACAAAAGAAGAAATATGTTAACACCAACTCAAGTTATTAAATCATTCGTTGACACAGTTGAGAAAAAAACCATACCCGCAGGTGAGATTATTTTCGCTGAAGGAGAGATAGCAGAACTAATGTATGGTCTAGTTGAAGGTGAAGTAGAAGTAATAGTCAACGATAAAGTTATTGAGGTAATTCAACCAGGAGATGTGTTTGGTGTCGGTGCAATAGTACGACCCGATAATAAGCGAGAATCAACTACCAGAGCAAAAACAGATTGTAAAATCTTTACTCTTGATAAAATTACCTTTCTCTTCTTGGTTCAAGAGACCCCTATGTTTGCTATAGAACTCATGCGTAGTTACTCCGATCGCCTGGTTAAGTTAAAACATTCTGTCTAATTATTATGAAAGTATTAGTACTCAACGCGGGTTCAAGTAGTCAAAAAAGTTGTCTCTACGAACTCCCAACTAGTAATTTACCAGAACATCCCCCCTCTCCTTTGTGGTCTGCTAGTATAGATTGGACAGTAGCAGAAGGTCACGGTATCCTTAAGGTTAAAACCCCTTCTACTAAACAAGAAATCCAATTAGCTTCAGGCGATCGCGTGGCAGGAATCGCTACCATGCTCAATACTCTAGTAGAGGGAGAAAGCAAAGTCTTAGATAACCTTGCCCAAATCGACATAGTGGGACATAGAGTCGTACATGGTGGCTCAGAATACTCCGCAGCGGTAATCATTACCCCTCCCGTTAAGGAAGCGATTACTAATTTAATACCCCTGGCTCCTGCTCATAATCCCGCTCATTTAGAAGGAATTAACGCCATTGAGCAGGTATTGGGTTGCGTTCCTCAATGCGCGGTCTTTGACACCGCTTTTCACGCTAAAATACCCAGTAAAGCCGCTGTTTACCCCATACCCTACCAATGGTATGAACAAGGAATCCGTCGTTATGGTTTCCACGGGATTAGTCATAAATATTGTGCGGGAAAAGCCGCGGAAATTCTCGGGAAACCTCTAGAATCTTTAAAAATTATTACCTGTCATCTTGGTAATGGTGCATCTCTAGCAGCGATCGACGGTGGAATTGGCATTAACACTACTATGGGTTTTACTCCCCTAGAAGGCTTAATGATGGGTGCGCGTAGTGGTTCAATTGATCCTGCTATCTTGATCTATCTCATGCGGGAACATGGTTATACAGCAGATCAACTCAACCAAATGTTAAACAAAGAATCTGGTTTTAAAGGTGTTTCGGGTATCTCTGCTGATTTAAGAGCAATTGTTAGTGCGATGGAAGAGGGAAACCAACGCGCTAGTCTCGCTTTTGAGATGTACATTCACCGTCTTAAATATCACATCGGCGGAATGCTTACTAGTTTAGGAGGTTTAGACGTTTTAGTCTTTACCGCAGGAATTGGGGAAAACTCCACTCTAGTGAGAGAAAAAGCTTGTGAGGGGTGGGATTTTCTCGGTTTAAAGCTAGATACAACTAAAAATAACGATCGACCTGAAGATGTAGATATCTCTACTCCTGATTCTGCTGTACGTATCCTGGTGATTCACACCGAAGAAGATTGGGCGATCGCTCAAGAATGTTGGCATTTACAACAAAATATTTAGTCAAATTGCCAGCGAGTTCCTACGGTACAATCTATACAGCGATCGCCAAATTTATTCCCTAAAGCAGCTATGGCTTTTACTCCGGTACAGTGATTAGGTCCTAGTTTCTGTACCTTATATTTCTCTAAAGCTTCTAGAGTTGACTCTAAGCGTTGATTGCTTGCTCTAAGCAGATGCATTCCTCCTAACACCGCATAAAATTCACTAGTGCCTGTAATTTGAGCGATATAATCGAGAGTGTTAATAACTCCAGAATGAGCACAACCCAATAACACAACCCAACCCAAGGGACTTTCTAAAAACATGGCTTGATCATCTCTGAGGTGGTCTAGAGATTTATGTTCACTATCACACCAAAATAACCCCCCTGTATCTTCTAGAGGATGACGACGGGGAATTGTTCCACTTAGATATACTCCAGGTCTTATTTCTGTGGGGTTTTCTGTCCAAATCAGACGGCGGACTTTGGCTTTTAAGAGTTGTTCATCACAGATGGGAGAACCAATATTGCCACTAGGACTATATTTTGTTTGAAGTGCGGCAGGATGAAGGAATAAATCGGTCTCAGTTGCTTGTTCCAACAGACTTAATAACCCTCCTGTATGGTCATAGTGACCGTGACTAAGGGCGATCGCCTCTAAGTTATTGAGGGAAATTCCTAATTGTTGTGCATTATGCTCCAAAGTCAATCCTTGACCAGTGTCAAAGAGAATTTTATAAGAATCTGCTTCTATCAAAACTGACAAGCCATGTTCTCCCAATAAACCTCTCTTCCTGGTGGTATTTTCTGCTAAAATTGTCACTGCTAATTGTTCTAACACAAGTAAACAAGCTCCTAGGTTTAATACTTTGGGTTAACTTAGATCTTTTGCTCTACTTAATATACTTATTATATATGAAAGCTTGGTTAAAGGATAATATCTTATACATATCACAATCAGATGTACCAACTTATAAAAAAGGTGGTTCAATAGTTAGAAATAATTATTTTTGGGCATTAAAATCAATCTCCAGTTATT
>RECR01000092.1 GCA_007693955.1 Gloeocapsa sp. DLM2.Bin57 | reverse complement strand
CTTATATACAGAATCAAGATGAAATAAAATAAGGACGCGATTCATCTCACGCTTATTTGAGAAAATAAAGCTTGAGGCTTCTCGCGGTTAAGCTAAAGGGGCGGTTGAAAAGCGCCCTAGTTAATCATCCCATTCCTAGAGCTAATGTTTAGGTTTGTTTAGATTGTGCACAGAAAAGATGTATTCGTCAATATTTCCTTTCTTGAGGAGGGAAACGATTGATCACTACAGGTAGATAAGCGATATCAATTCCCGTGGGAGAATAGTAAGCCAGGGTATGTTGTAGAAAGTTTTGATCATCTCGTTGGGGGTAATCTTCCCGAGAATGGGCGCCACGACTTTCTTGACGGTTTAAAGCTGAAGTAAGAATTATTTCGCCAACTATCAATAAGTTAGCTAATTCTAAAGCTTCGATTAATTCGGTATTCCAACAAGTACCGCGATCGCCTAATTGCAGTTGTTGATAACGTTGTTTAAGTTGATTTAATGCGGTTAAACCCTCTTGCATATTAGCTTCAGTGCGAAAAACTCCACAATGATCGCTTAGACAATCTTGTAATTCTTGACGCAGTTGAGCAATACGTACATTTCCCGATTGATTCAACAGAGTTTGTAGTTTACCTTGAGCTTTATTGAGATAAGTTTGAGGATTAAAATTGGGGAGTTGACGTTTTTGCACGTAATTAGCGATCGCAGCCCCTGTAATTTTGCCATAGACGACGCATTCTAACAGGGAATTACTCCCAAGACGATTGGCCCCATGTACAGAGACACAGGCGCATTCCCCTGCTGCGAATAAACCTTCTACCAAGCCATCTACACCACTGCGCACTTGTCCACTGGTATTAACTGGTATTCCTCCCATAGAGTAGTGAGCTGTTGGACGTACGGGCATAGGTTGATGTACTGCGTCTATCCCTAGGAGTCGGTGGGCTTCTTCCCAACAAAAGGGAACACGACTCATAATTTTTTCTTTACCCATATGGCGTAAATCCAGGTAAATAAAAGGTCCACCGGCGCTACCATCGATATTAACTCCCCTTCCTGCGCGAATTTCTAGGGTAATAGCGCGAGAAGTGATATCTCTTGGGGCTAATTCCATTTGTTTCGGGGCGTAATTTGCCATAAAGCGATCGCCGTTGCTATTGATTAAATAAGCGCCTTCTCCCCTTACTGCTTCGGAGATAAGCACTCCTACTGGGTATAATCCTGTGGGGTGAAATTGGACAAACTCCATATCTTCTAGGGGAATACCCAGGCTGGCGCTCATGCCTAACCCATCTCCTGTGGAGGCGTAGTCATTTGAAGTAGTATTAAAGACTCTTCCGTAACCTCCTGTAGCTAACATCACTACTTTGGCTCTGACTATTTCTAGTTTGCCATCGAGGAGATGGTACATCACTAAACCTTTGGCTTCTCCCTCTTCTAGAATCAAATCCATGACGTACCATTCATCATAGATTTGTACACCATGACGACGCAGGTTATTAACCAATTCGTGGAGCATAGCGTGTCCTGTTTTGTCAGCTGCGTAACAGGTACGTTTATGAGAATGTCCTCCAAAAGCTCTTTGAGCGATTCTACCATCAGGGAGACGGGAGAAGAGTACCCCCATATGTTCTAAGTCAATAATGACCGATGGTGCTTCTTTGGTTAATAATTCTACCGCGTCTTGATCGGCGAGATAGTCTGAACCTTTGACGGTATCAAAAGCGTGGGCTTCCCAGGTATCCTCTGGATCTACATTATTGAGGGTTGCGGCAATTCCACCTTGTGCGGCTACAGAGTGGGAGCGAATGGGGTGAGTTTTAGCTACTAAAGCGACATTAAGATTTTGATCTTTGCGTTTGATTTCTAGTGCTGCTCTAGATCCTGCTAAACCACCGCCAACTATAATTATATCATGTTCTAACATGCTTTGATTCTCACAAGTAAGGAGTAACGTCTATGGCTAATTTTTGACCTAATTGCAATAGACTAGGGAGTTGTTCTCGGCGCCAACGACATGAGGGAGCGCCATTACCATTATAATCATCGCTTATCTCTGAAAAGCAGACGGGTGAGATTTGCTCCTGTAAATAGTAGAAATAGATTTCTTGGGCTTTATCTAGGGATAAACCCAGGTGGAGTTGTTCGGCTACTGTGAGTATTTGTTCTAGTCTGGCTATATCTGCTTCTAGGTTTTGGGGATCGCCGTCTTGGAGAATTTGCCAAATTGTTTGATAGATTAGCTTTTCTAGGTTGCTTTTCTGCTCGACGGGTATATCTAATTGACAGTGGAAATAGTTCGCTTCTTCGGCGATCGCTTCTAATTCGCTCAAATAAACGATCATTTGGGTTGGGTTATCTGTTGCTTTTTCTAAGGAGGCGATCGCTTGTAAACACCGATGGGATAGAGCTACTTCTGCTGCTACTTGTAATTCTAAAGGTACTGGTAACTCATCTCGTTGAAAGGCTGCCAAAATCCCATAATTATCCCGATATACCTGATTATACAACTGATCCAGGCTTTTTTTGGTATTTTTAGTCAATAATTTCATGATTTTATGACGTTCTTCGGTGAATAACTGTTGCAACCCAAAGGTTTTATTACCGAATAACTCACTCATATCTAGAATCATTTTAGCTGCACTAGCTGCGGTTAGGGTTTCAAACAGTTTTATTTTCAACTGACTATAGAGATTCCTTCCTGAGAATTGTTGAATACAGCAGTGAAAATCCCAACCTCCTAGATGTAAAACTCCAAAAACTAGATGACAACTTTCCCAAGTTATTTCTGATACTAGGCGAATTTGCCCTACGGCTAGAGTCAAACCGCCGATTTGTTGTTTTTGATAGTCTAGCTGTTGAATGTTATAACAGTAGATTCTTTCTGTGGTATCGTAGTCTAGTAATAGAGAACTAATGGCGTAGTGAGCTGCTACTTGTTCAAAGGTTATTTGAGCTGAAACTACTAGGCGATCGTAAACTATTCCACCAGTACCGAATATATCTACATTACTAGGGGCTAGATCTAATAACTCTAGGAATTCTTTTTCTAACTGTATTCCCGATACTTCTGCTGCTAATTCCATGGCTCTGGATGCGTAGCGTAGGATTTGTACTCCTTCGGGGCGAGAAATTTCTTCAAAAAACCAACCACAGCTAGTAAACATTAACAGAGAGTGTCGCTGCATTTCTAATAAGCGTAAGGCGTCGATTCTTTCTGAAGGTGTTAGAGTATGTTTTTGGTGACGAGAGAGGAATTTTTCTACGTTGGTTGGGTTACGATCTAAAATTACTTCGATATATTCATCTCTGGTTAACCAAACATCCCGCAAGAGCTTACCACCCATGTGAGTATAAATACTGATTAATTCATCTCTTAACCAGTTTAAACTATCTCTGAGAGGACGTCGCCAGCGTTGATGCCAACCACCTCCACCTCCACAACCGCAATCATCTTGCCAGCGATCGACTCCATGGGCACAACTCCAGGCTGTAACTGGTTTGAGGATTACTTCCCATTGGGGAGTATTCAGACTCAGATAATGTGCATAATTAGTTACTGTCCAACCTTTGGCGGGGAATTCTTTAGTAAAAGCATAGGCCAAACATTTTTCTGTACTATCTTTATGATGTCCAAAGGTTTCGCCGTCGGTAGCTACGCTAATGATTTGGCTCTGACGGTGGTCCCCTTTAATGGCTTGGGCTATTCTTCCTGCAAAAATTTGGGAACTGTTGAGGACGTCGTTAAAACCCATATCCCGAGAGATTGGACCATCGTAAAAGAATATATCTATATATCTATCATCATCAATAAAACAACGATAGGGACGTGTAGGATCTATTTGTGATCCCCCTACTTCTATCCAGCCAGGATTGGCTTGATTAGGGTTAGGAATGGGGCGACAACGTTCGGCTTGAGATGGGGCTAGGATGGTAAATTTGATCCCTTCTTCAATCAAAGTTTCTAGGGTTTCGTGGTCAACGGCGGTTTCTGCTAACCACATTCCCTCGGGATCACGTCCAAAACGAGTCCGAAAGTCTTGTTTTCCCCAACGTATTTGCGTCTGTTTGTCTTTTTTATTGGCTAGGGGTAGAATGATATGGTTATAGACTTGGGCGATCGCGTTTCCGTGTCCATTAAGTCTTTCTCTGCTTAATCTATCTCCCTCAATGATCCGATTATATACCTCTAGGTCATAGTTTTCTAACCAAGACATCAAGGTTGCACCGATATTGAAGCTCAAATATTCAAAGTTATTAACAATATTAATCACTTCTGATTGATCGTTAAGAATTCTAGCAAAAGCGTTAGGACGATAACACTCATGATATATTCTCTCATTCCAATCGTGAAAGGGATGAGCGCTAGGTTGTCTTTCGATAGTATTTAAATAGGGATTTTCTCGGGGGGGTTGATAAAAATGACCATGAACAGTTATATATACTCCTGTAGCTTTTTCTGTGGAGGTTATGGCTGATTCTCTTGCCATTTGGTTGGTGCTAATATTCATAAGATTCTGAAATTCTCAATAATTGCTGCTATTTAGTCAAGATTTCCTGACTAAATTAATTGACTATTTACAAACTCTTTTAATTCTAACTAATTATCTAATCAAGGTAAAAATACTTTTAACTTTTATTTAGTTTGTCAAGGTCTAACCAAAACTTGATAAAATTAAATTGATAATTAAATCTCAAGGCTATGGATCTTGATCAATTAAGAGAAATAATCTTAGTAGGCTATCGGTGTATCTATGGTAATAAGTAAAAGTTATTGGTTATAGGTACTCATGGAAAAGGCACTCAGGCGATCGCCATAATTACCTAAATCTACAATTTCATTTATCAACTACTAACGCTACATGACGATTGAACCAAATAAACGCAAATGTCGGAAATTAATCACATTTTAAAACCTTTTCAACGTTTCGGTGTTCACTTGGGTTTAACTAGGATTAAAAATCTTTTAGCTAATTTAGGGAATCCTCAGTCAATTGTTCCGATTATTCATGTGACTGGAACTAATGGTAAAGGTTCAGTATGTGCTTATCTTTCTGCTGTACTAACAGAGGCAGGTTATCGAGTAGGACGTTATACTTCTCCCCATTTGGTAGATTGGACAGAAAGAATTTGTCTTAATGAACAACCGATAACTACTACCAGATTAAAAGAAGCATTAGAAACGACGATTCAGGCGATCGCCCCTGACACGGAAACACCCACCCAATTTGAAGTAATTACCGCCGCTGCTTGGTTATATTTTGCTCAAGAAAAGGTAGATGTAGCAGTGATAGAGGTAGGTTTAGGAGGAAGATTAGATGCTACTAACGTCTGCGATCGCCCTTTAGCTAGTATTATTACTTCTATAAGCCGAGAACATTGGCAACAACTCGGTTCAACTTTAACTGCTATAGCGACAGAAAAAGCGGGTATCTTAAAAACTGGTTGTCCTGCTATTTTAGGTCAATTAACTGCTGAAGCAGAAGCTGTAGTCAAATCTCGCTTAGTGGAGTTGAATTGTCCCGCGGTTTGGGTAAAAGCGGCTAAACCTTTAGAATTAGAGAAATCTTGGGCTATTTATGAGGATATCACCTATCCTTTACCTCTGTTGGGAGAAATACAGTTACTCAATTCAGCTATAGCGATCGCCACTTTCAAGATTTTGCAACAACAAGGTTTTCAGATAACCCCTAGTCAAATACAAGAGGGAATGGCTAAAACTAAGTGGTTAGGTCGTATTCAGTGGGTAAACTGGCATAATTATCGATTATTAATCGATGGTGCACATAATCCGGCTGCGGCGATCGCCTTACGTAATTATGTAGATACCCTCAAAACTCCGATTACTTGGGTAATGGGTATGCTTTCTACCAAAGACCATGAGCAAATTTTAACAGCTTTATTACGTCCTGGGGATGAATTATACTTAGTCCCCGTTCGAGATCATAGTACAGCAGATCCTGAAACCTTACAAAAGTTAGGGTTAGCTATTTGTCCCCAACTCAGAGATTGTCGAACTTTTGGGGACTTATTTAACGCTTTAGAGGAATCTTTAACGAAAACCGAGGGTTTAACGGTTTTATGCGGTTCTCTCTATCTAGTGGGTTACTTTTTATCTGTTTCCACTACTAATCGATAGCTACCCCTACCTAAAGGATCATAGGAATTAACGATGATATAGTACATACCATCTTCAGTCAAAGTAATTGTTAAGCGAGAATTGGTGTTATTTTCGTCAATATCGTCATTTTGAGCAAGAATATTGTTCTCACTATCCATAATGGCTAAATAAGTATCAAAATCATCGCTTTCTAAACTAATAGTCCAAGATTGTCCTTGAGTACCTTCGAGAGGATGGAGTTCATATAAACTATTATCAGAGGATAATTTTTGAGAAGTAGCTTGCAGTGCTCCTTCTACTTCTAAAATAACTTCTAGTTGAGTACTAGGATCGGGTTGAATTGTGGTTACAGGAGTTTGACTAGTTTGTTCAAAAGCAATCACACAGAGATTTACATCTTCTTCTGGTTGACAAGCAATCCCATTATTAGCTAAATCAGGTTGAAAAAGACGTTGACGATTGGGGCGATTAGGGTCACCATCATCTAGGATTAATTTAAGGACAAGGAGACTTGCTGTACTAGCTTCACTAGAACTACTTTGATAAGTGCTAACTCTAGTCGGATTTCTGAGGATACGTTGGGCGACACTATTCAACGATTCAGTGCTATTAATAGCAGTTAGAGGAGTTTGAGAACGTAAAAAAACGATCGCCTCTTCTAAAGTTGCTACTCCTTCTTGGATAGTAACCCCTTCTGTATCGGGTAACTGTAATAAGTTATCCTCAAAATAGGGTTTTAAACTTTCTAACCAATCAGCATAACCCGCGGGATTAGTTCTCGCGCGGTTAATTTCTGCTGAAACTGCTTCTGTAAAACTGAGGTTATCCTCTTCCGGGGTTAGTAAAACAGGAGGAGAAGGAGTATCTACCGACTGTGCTAAGATCAGCTGATTAGGTAGGATAGTCAGTAAAAGGGCGACAACAAAACTGGTTTTTAACATAGTAGAGTAAGATATGAGCTATTCTATACCAATTTAAAACATCCTAATCTTAGCTTAACCGCGAGAAGCCTCAAGCTTTATTTTCTCAAATAAGCGTGAGATGAATCGCGTCCTTATTTTATTTCATCTTGATTCTGTATATAA
>RECR01000091.1 GCA_007693955.1 Gloeocapsa sp. DLM2.Bin57 | reverse complement strand
GTTCCTTTTTTTCCTGAAATGGGCGCTTATCAACATCATCATGACTAATCTTTTAAACCTCCTCCAATTAGCTAGTCCAGTTATTCCTATTGGGGCTTATAGTTATTCAGAAGGATTAGAAAATCTGGTGGAAAAACAAATTATTACTAATCAAAAACAACTCCAAAGTTGGTTAGCTAACGAGTTAAATTATGGCTCAATAAGTATAGAAACAGCGATAATGTTGCGAGCTTATAATAGTTATCTTAACCAGAATTACCCGAAGATTATCTATTGGAATAATTGGTTAACTGCTGCTAGAGAAACAGCAGAATTAAGAGAACAAAGTTGGCAAATGGGAGCTAGTCTGCTACAATTATTATTAGATTTAAATCTACCCATTAATCTCACTATAGCAGGTGATTGTAATTATGCAATTGCCTATGCTATCGGTGCTGCTATTTGGGATATCAGCAAGTTAGACGCTACTAAAGCATATCTGCACAGTTGGACGACTAATTTAATTACAGCAGGTGTTAAGTTAATCCCCCTTGGACAAACTCAAGGACAACAAATCTTACATAGTTTACATCCAATTATTGAGTTAAACTCTACTAGAATTATTAATCTTAAAGATGAAGAATTATTTACCTGTAATTGGGGGTTAAGTTTAGCTAGTATGGCTCATCAAACTCAATATACACGCTTATTTCGTAGTTAAATAGTCAAGAGGTATCATAATTATGAGCGCTTTTCGTATTGGTGTAGCAGGTCCTGTAGGTTCAGGAAAAACAGCCCTAGTCGATGCTTTATGTAAACAAATGCGCACAGAACTAGAAATAGGCGTAGTTACTAATGATATTTATACCCAAGAAGATGCCCAATTTCTGATTAAATCTCAAGCTTTATCTCCCGAGAGAATAATAGGGGTAGAAACCGGAGGATGTCCCCATACAGCAATTCGTGAAGACGCTTCAATTAACTTAGTAGCGATTAAGGAATTAGAGCAAAAATTTCCTCAACTAGATTTAGTCTTTGTCGAAAGTGGGGGTGACAATTTAGCAGCTACTTTTAGTCCAGAATTAGTAGATTTAACTATCTACGTTATCGATGTAGCAGCAGGAGATAAAATCCCACGTAAAGGAGGACCAGGTATTACTAAATCAGATTTACTAGTGATTAATAAAATTGACTTAGCCCCCCTAGTTAACGCAGATTTACAAGTTATGTCCAGAGATGCTCAAAAAATGCGTGGACAGAAACCTTTTGTCTTTACTAACCTAAAAACTAAACAGGGTTTAACAGAGATTATTGAGTTTATTAAATTGCAAATCTTACCAGTTAAATAAAAAGCGATCGCCTTGACATAAAGAGACGATCGCAGGTAATGATTATTTCTTTTTCTGACTACGCTTTTCCCTTTCTTGACGACGACGATCGCGCCATTCCAAAGTGGTTAAGTAGAGTACTCCTCCACTAACTACCACAAGTAGAATAATAGCGAGCAGAAAGAGACTATTAAGCAGTGTAGTTGTTTCCATTACCTAGAAGCCATTACGTGCCCAGACTACCATAGTAATAGACCAAGTAAATAAAACCAACATAGTAACCCAGCCTAAAGTGATAATATCCATTTCTTTAATCAGTGCTAAACAACAATATCAATTATCATAGCAACAAGATGATCAAGTTAAAAGAACAGCCAGAAAGATTAGAAGAAATACTACAAAATTTACCCACAGAACCAGGGGTATATGTAATGAAAGCAGAAAATGGAGATATTCTCTATATAGGTAAATCCAAACAACTGCGATCGCGTGTACGTTCTTATTTTCGTGACAGTCAACAGCTAAGTCAGCGTATCGCTATGATGGTTAATTTAGTCACCCATATTGAATATATTATCACCGACAGTGAAGCGGAAGCCTTAGCCTTAGAAGCCAATCTAATTAAACAACATCAACCACCTTACAACGTTTTACTCAAAGACGATAAAAGATATCCCTATGTTTGTATTACTTGGTCTGAAGCTTATCCCCGTATTTTTATTACTCGTAAACGTAAAGTCAACAATAAACAAGATCGTTATTATGGACCATTTGTGGATGTAAAACAATTGCGTCAAACCCTAGAAGTAATTAAAAGACTCTTTCCCTTACGTCAACGTCGAGTACCCTTATTTAAAGATCGTCCTTGTCTCAATTATGACCTGGGAAGGTGTCCAGGAGTCTGTCAACAACTGATTACTAGAGAAGATTATCGTCAAACCCTAGAAAAAGTAGCCATGGTCTTTCAAGGTAGGACTACAGACTTACATAAAGTCTTACAAACACAGATGGAACAAGCAGCGATGGAGTTAAAATTTGAATTAGCAGCGCAATTGCGAGATCAGATACAGGGATTAAACAGCTTATTTGCGACACAGAAAGTCTCCTTACCCGATGATAGTATTTCCCGAGACGCGATCGCCCTTAGTTTAGATACAGAACAATGTTCTATTCAACTCTTCCAAATCAGAGGAGGACATCTAGTCAACCGTTTAGGTTTCTTTACCAGTGATGTTAACGCTAATCCAGGGACAATTTTACAACGAGTTTTAGAAGAACATTATCTTCAGGTAGGAGATCGAGAAATTCCCAAAGAAATCTTAACCCAACATCCCTTAGCAGAAGCTGAGATACTCTGTGATTGGTTAAGCCAACGTAAAGGCAAGAAAGTGACAATTACTGTTCCCCAACGTCAACAGAAAGCGGAATTAGTCGCCTTAGTAGCCAAAAATGCTAGTCACGAATTAACCCAAATACAGCAAAAAAGACAAGAAAACCAACAAGAATTAGCCGATTTAGCCCAAATACTCAATTTACCCCAACTTCCCCACCGTATCGAAGGTTATGATATTTCCCATCTTCAAGGTTCAAATGCGGTAGCGTCACGAGTAGTGTTTATTGACGGAATACCAGCTAAACAACATTATCGTCACTATAAAATCAAAAATCCCGAGATTAGAATCGGTCATTCTGATGACTTTGCTAGTTTAGCAGAAGTGATTCAACGTCGTTTTCGTAATTATGAACTAGAAGAATTACCCGATTTAATCATGATTGATGGGGGAAAAGGTCAACTTTCTGCGGTGATGAAAGTACTTACAGAGATTAACCTAGCTTCCCGTTTAAACGTAATTAGTTTAGCTAAACAGAGAGAAGAGATATTCCTTCCTGGTGAATCTCAACCTCTTCCCACTCATCCTTCTCAACCTGGTGTACAATTATTGCGTCGTCTCAGAGATGAAGCTCATCGTTTTGCGATTACTTTCCATCGTAAATTACGTAGTTATCAATAATTGTTGCAGTGCGATCGCTTGAGCTTGAGACATTTGTCCATAGGAGAATACCCAGGGTAAATCAGAGGGGAGTTGGGGTAAAAACCATTCTAGAATATAGGGACTTCCATAGATAACTAATCCTTGAATTAATCCCTGTTGTAGAAGTTGTTGATAGATAATTTGAGTTTGTGGAGATAAACCCGCGCTACCCCTAAAGGGATTTCCCCTTACAAATAACTGTAATAAACAAGGTTGAGGGGGGAGATGGGGGAGAATTCGTTGATCTACTAATAAGGGTGGATAACCTTTGGCTTGGGGGATAGTTACCGCGGGGCTATGAAAAGCCACCATTTCACGATCTAATAAATTATCGACCACGATTAAATTAGTACAAGGGTTATTTAAGGGTAGATTCCCACCACAACGATTAGATTGAGTTAGAATTGCGGTTACGGTTTCTGTAGCTAATGGTTGAGAAAGTTGAGCAAGGGGATGATAGCTATCAGAAGAGATTACCCTAGTTTTAGCGCGCCAAATCCGTTGTAGAGATGCAGCGATTCTCTCTCTAGTGAGATATCCCGAGTTTACAGCATCTAGAATAGCTTGGATGGTGATTTCAGGGTTAGTAGGCATTAAGAGTAGATCAGCTCCTGCTTTAATCGCTTCTACAGCGATGGTTTCTGGGGAAGCATAATTAGTAATTCCTCCCATAATCAAAGCATCGGTAACGATTAACCCGTTAAATCCCAGATTCTCCCTGAGTTGATGGGTAAGAATTTCCCGAGAAACCGTAGCGGGGTATTGTTTATCCCAACAGGGTATCAGTAAATGACCGCTCATGATACTATCGACTCCACTAGCGATCGCCCCTTGGAAGGGTGGTAATTCTATGGTTTGGAGTCTAGAGATACTATGATTTAAAGTAGGTAAACTCAGATGAGAATCGATACTGGTATCTCCATGTCCTGGAAAATGTTTAGCGGTAGTTAAAACGGGGTATTGACGCGCACCAGTGATAAACGCGGTAGCAAGATTAGTAACTATTTCTGGAGTTTCCCCAAATGCTCTAATGTTAATAACAGGGTTAGCGGGATTATTGTTAACGTCTGTTACTGGTGCGAGTAACCAATTAATTCCGATAGCTAAAGCTTCTTTAGCTGTTATAGCACCCATATTTCTAGCATATTCTACAGCTAAATCTGGTTGAGTTGCGGCGATTGCTCCTAAAGCCAAAGGAGGGGGAAAATGTGTCGCACCAGTAAAACGTTGTCCTACACCTTCTTCAAGATCAGCAGCAATCAACAGAGGAATATCTGCCCATTCTTGTAATTTGTGTATTCTATAGGCTACTTCTAGAGCCGAGCCTCCTAATAAAATTACCCCACCTAGGTTTAATTCTTGTAACCATCGAGATAATTGTCTCTGTGGTGCTTCCCAGGTAGGGTAACGAATTTGTTGGTCAAAACAATAGCCAGATGCTCGGATTATGAGCATTTGACCGATTTGTTGTTCTAGAGATAGATCACTCCAAGTTGGTAGTGTTGACTTCTGTCTCATCTTTTTCTTGACGTTGTTGACTGATTTGATTTAACAGATTCAACATTTTATTCCCTCTTTCAATAGAGGTGTCTTCGAGGAAGACTATCTCTGGTACTCTGCGTAGTCGCATTCTCTGGGCTAATTGTTGTCTCACAAAAGGAGTACAAGCTTTTAACCCATCCATAGTTTCGCTTTTGGCTTCGGGTGTGCCATAGATACTTACAAATATCTTCGCGTGTTGTAGGTCGTTAGATACCTCTACATCGGTAACACTTACCATTCCTGCACCAACGCGATCGTCTTTAATCTCACTCAGGAGTAATAGACTAACTTCCCGTTGAATTTGGGAAGAAACCCGAGCTACACGTCTATCAGTAGCCATAATTTGTGTCTCCAGTGAAGCTCTTTTTTATGGTATCACTATATCTTGTCAAGATGACCCAAATCATGAGTTAATCTTTTTTGGTGGGTAAAAAACATAACCAAAGGAGATCCAGTGGAACGCACATTTATCATGATTAAACCCGACGGTGTCCAACGCAATCTGGTGGGGGAAGTAATTAGACGCTTTGAAAATAAGGGTTTTACTCTAGTGGGGTTAAAAATGCTCCAACCATCCCGAGAATTAGCAGAAAAACATTACGCAGTTCACAAGGAAAGACCTTTTTTTCAGAGTTTAGTAGATTTTATTACTTCAAGTCCAGTTGTAGCGATGGTTTGGGAAGGTGAAGGAGCGATCGCCTCTGCGCGTAAAATAATTGGCGCTACTAACCCTCTTAACGCTGAACCTGGTACAATTAGAGGTGACTATAGCGTTAACGTGGGTCGTAATCTCATCCATGGCTCTGATGCTCCCGAAACCGCTCAAGAAGAAATTGCTCTCTGGTTTAGTGAGACAGAATTAGTTTCTTGGAGTCCTACTATCCAACCCTGGTTATACGAGTAGTTAAGCGTTGATATCTTCTCTTTTCTCAAGAATTAGAGGAGATATCGATTTTTGTTCCACCGATCGCACAATCTAGTAACTGCATAGGATGTAAAACGTTAACTTGCTTATTCTGCAATTGTAAGTGTTTTTTGATTTGCAGAGAACAACCGGGATTAGCAGAAACGATTAATTCTGCTCCTGTATTTAAGAGGTTATTGACTTTTTGTTGACCTAATTCGTTAGCTATTTCTGGTTGCAACATATTGTAAACACCAGCGCTACCACAACACAAAGCAGCGTCTAGGGGTTCTCTTAATTTAATTCCTGGTATTTTCTGTAACAGATGTCGAGGTTGGACACTAATTTTCTGTCCGTGTAAAAGGTGACAAGCGTCTTGATAAACAACGGTTAATTCTTGTTCACTTACAGGTGATAAACTAGCGGTTAATCCTACTGCGTCTAAGAATTCTTGTACATCTTTAACTTGAGTGGCGAATTCTTGGGCTTTTTGGCTATAATCGGGGTCATCTGCGAGGATATGTCCATATTCTTTGAGGGTGTGTCCACATCCTGCTGCATTGATAATAATTGCGTCTAATTCTAACCCAGCAAAGCTGTCAATCATTTGTCTAGCAAGGGTTTGCGCTTGTGCTTCTTGTCCTTGGTGTGCGGGTAAAGCGGCGCAACAACCTTGAGTTGGGGGGATGACTACTTCACAACCATTAGCGGTTAAAACTCTGATGGTAGCTTGATTAACGTCATCGAAGAAAAGACGCTGTACACAACCGAGTATCATTCCTACGCGATAGCGTTTCTCGGTTTGAGAGGGAATGACTAAGGGGTATTTATTATTTAAGTTGGCTAATTTGATTGGGGGTAAAATCGACTCCATCGCTGCTAGACGAGGGGAGATTTGCTTGAGTATTCCTGTCTTTCTGACTAATTGGGATAACCCTAAGCGTTGATATAACCACAACAGAGGTAAGAATAGACTCAGCCTGTCGGGATAGGGAAAGAAATTAAAGATTAAACTTCTAATCAGGCGATCGCCAAGACTACGGGATTGATTTCTCTCTACTTGAGGACGTGTAGCAGCGATTAACTGGTCGTATTGTACTCCTGATGGACAAGTAGTGACACAAGCTAAACAACCTAAACAGGTGTCAAAGTGTTCGGTTACTCCCGATGTTAACGCTATTTCTCCTTCGTTAATCCCATCCATGAGATAAATACGTCCGCGGGGTGAGTCCATTTCTTTGCCGATAACGCGATAAGATGGACAAGTGGATAAACAAAAGCCACAATGTACACAAGCGTCGATTAGTTCGGGTTTAGGGGGATTTTTACCATCAAAACCCTGGAGATTTTTAACTGTCTGGTTGAGATTGGTTTGAGAAGTTGTCATCTGTTAATCTTAAATATTCCCTAGAAAGCGACCAGGATTGAGGATATAATTAGGGTCAAATTGTGTTTTTAATTTTTCCATAATTGTTAACCCATTTCCAGTATAACCCCAAATATCTGTATTTTCTTTCAGTGTATTAGGTGCAGTTAAAATAGTTAAAAATCCTTGTTTATTTTCACATATTCTTCTAATCTCTGGTTGCCATTGAGAAAAGGCTATTGTTCCTAAACCGCTTCTGGCGTGAATAATAGCTAGACTTTGGTTATTAGTTAATTGAGCGTATTCTTGCAGAAATTCTCCTACTTTGTTAGGCATTAAACCTATTTTACAAGTAATTAAGTTGGGAGATTCTTTGATTTTTGTCAATCGTTGCCATAGATTTTTTTCGGGTTCATCTTGATAGGTTAAAGATGATAGATTTAACTCTTTAGCAATAGTTTCTATTTGTTGTACTTGCTGATTAATGCTTTCAGGAATAGTTTGCCATCTCAGGATTAATCCTGGATGAGAGGAGATATCTAATGCTTTGACTACTGTTGCTGAGATAAAGTCAATAGCTGTAGGTGTTAATCCCGAATTGATAATTATTTGTCTAGCTTGGTTGAGATGATTAAGTTCACCTGTGAGTATAATAGTTAAAGATGCTTCTGGAATAGGGTAAACTCTAAAGGTAGCTTGACTAATTATTCCTAATGTACCATAAGAACCCGTAAATAATTTCATTAGGTCATAACCAGCTACGTTTTTAACTACCCTTCCTCCTGCTGAAGCTATCTTACCATCAGCGCGAACAAAACTAATCCCAAGGAGTAAGTCTCTTACTCCTCCATAACGTTGTCGCCAACTTCCCGAATCAGCGGTAGCGATAATACCTCCAATAGTAGCAGTTTCGGGATAACTAGGATCTAAGGGTAAAAATTGCTTAGCTTGTTGTAAGATTTGTTGTAAATCCACTAGTTTTACTCCCGCTTCAACGGTAACGGTTAAGTCTTCTAATGCGTGTTCAACTATACGGTTAAGTTTTTGAGTACTTACTACTAACTCTACTGGTTTTGAGAGTTTTCCTCCCCAATTTAGTTTACTTCCTTGACCACAAGTTAAGATTGAGTATTGATGTTTATTAGCATATTCGATAACCTCACTCAAGATAACTTGATCATCAGGAGAGATAAAATAAGGGGGATTATGATTGCTGATAGATTTAATTTTAGCTTGCCAATCAGGATCAAGATTATCCCATGCTATGATCTGGTGCGCAGCGCAAGGCAAAAGGCAAGAGGCAACAGGCAAGAGGGAGTCAGAGGGTTGATTCATAGGGTTTATGGTCATTTTTTAAATGCCTATTTTGTAACTACTAGACTGCTCTGTGCTATAGCGCTACGCGCAGGCAAAAGGCAAGAGGTAAAAGCTAGACTAGTAATGGGTTTCATAATTTGAAAATGTCAAACACCTTAGCTTGTACTGCTATATATTTCCAGCAAGATTAGTTAATTGCTTCATTGTTTTCTCACGTTTTCCGGGATACCAACTGGAGATATATTACCAAGTACCCGTAGATTTTGACAGCGTAATAACTCGATAAAATCTAAACCTTGCCGGTTTTCTAGTTGGGGTAAACTTTCTAATGCTGATAAGAGATATTTAGCTGCTTCTACTTCGGTATATCCCCTTCTAGCGGCGATTTTAATCGCTTTTTCGTCCGCTTCTAGATATTTTTGTAAACTACGATTATTGCGCCAAATCTGGTTTATGGCGATCGCTGTTAAACTTCCTGCTACGATTATACCTAATGCGTCTTTCTGGGTTGCTTGTACTACTACCCCTGTTAATCCTGCTAGGGCTATACCTTGATAGATATTGGGTTTAAGCCATTGTACCCCTAAAACGTTGCTAATGGTGGTTAAGAGCAGTAAATCTCTTTCTCCCCGAGATAGTTGACGCCAGAGGTCAAAATTGATATAGAGTGGGCGAGTAGCTTGACTCCAGGGTTTAGGAGTAGGGGCTACAATTACTTGGGTTTGTTGGGGTTTATTGATAATCTTGCCAAACATTCGCCCTGATGCTGGCATTATATCTAATAACCTGTTAATTTCTTGATCTAGATTCACGGTTGGTTAGTGGGTTGTGGGTTATAAGATAACTATTTTTGCTGGTGCTACCATCTTTTCTGTATCGCTTTTGTCCAATTATAACAAAAGGGGGTTATCAGTTTTCCTGATTTCTCCTACTTACTGTCTTCCTACTCTATCAGTAAAATTGTGCACAGCCCCCGCCAATGTTTTCTTATTGTAAGGACGGAGTAAGTAGCCAATTTTCCTATGACTTGAGAAATTATTAGAGAATTGGATTAAAATGCAACAGAAAAGACACTATTTTCATTATTTCCTAGAATTGCATTGAGAATCAAAGTATAATCGCTACTAGCATTATCATAGCTATAAACTGCTATATAATATTCTCCTCCATCTAAATCCCTTTGAATCCTCTCATTGCGAGAGCCACTCCGATTAGAAACTGCAATGATAGAATCATCTTCTAAATCAGGGGAGTCTAATAACGCGACATCTACATCCGCATCTAAACCCCTTAAACTTAATTTAAATTCTCCATTACTTGGGAGAGTAAAACTATAAAAATCTAGAAGATTATCACTATCTACCGAGTCAGAAACCCTTTCTCTTCCTCTGAGGACACCTAAATCGCGAATCTCATCATCATTCTCAATATCAGCATTAAGAATCAAAGTATAATCGCTACTAGCATTATCATAGCTATAAACTGCTATATAATATTCTCCTCCATCTAAATCCCTTTGAATCCTCTCATTGCGAGAGCCACTCCGATTAGAAACTGCAATGATAGAATCATCTTCTAAATCAGGGGAGTCTAATAACGCGACATCTACATCCGCATCTAAACCCCTTAAACTTAATTCAAATTCTCCATTACTTGGGAGAGTAAAACTATAGAAATCCACGGAATTATCGCTATCTACTGAGTCAGAAACCCTTTCTCTTCCTCTGAGGACACCTAAATCGCGAATTCCTTCATCACTATGGTCATCATCATCCCCACTATCGGCATTGAGATTAATGTCGATTCTATATGTTGCTAAATCATTTTGAGGACCGGTAATGTTAACCGCATAAGTACCTGGCTCTAAATCTAGATTTACAGATTCAGGAGATATCAAAATCTCAATTGGAGGTATAGAAGGATCATTTGCTTTATTAGGAGCGGGTCTAATACCGCCTACTACATTTGGAGAACTACCTAATGCTAATAAAGATATGGTTACAGGAGTGAAATCACTAAGCTCAAAAAAATAAACGTCGGAAGTATTTTGAAAATTAACTCCTTCAGTTTGAGAAAAATCAGAAGTAAGAATTCCCAAATCGAAATACTGAGGATAAACTGGTCGGAGTGGAACCATAAACATTGGTGAATAGGAAGGTGCAAACATGATATTATCTCCCTTACTATTACATTACGAGCATCTCAACTAATTAAGTTTTTGCTAATCTATCGTCTCATCTAGCCACCTATTTGCTCAATTTTTTTGAGGTACTCTTATATTCGCCTATTTTTATTGTAACAAAAAAATAAAAGTTTTTATAGCCATAAAAACCAAGATAAGATAACCTAATTAATTTCTTTTTTAAAGACAAAAATCCCCCTTTTAGAAGCGGAAAATTCAAACCTGAGATTAGATTTATAAAAATTTAGCTAGATTAGGAATATTGGCGATCGCCTTGAGAAGTTGTTTAATTTCTTGGGTACGCTGTTTAGGGACTATAAGAGTAATGTTACCATCTCGAACAACCACTAAATCTTCTACACCAATAGTGACGATTATTTCTTGGTCATCTTCGGCATAAAATAAGCAGTTATGAGTATCTAAACCGAGATGTTGGGCTAATTCTAAGTTATCTGCGTCTCCTTTGCTGAGTCTGTCGATCGCATTCCAATCCCCTAAATCATCCCAAGGGAAATCAACGGGTAAAACATAAGCAAGAGAGGTTTTTTCCATTAAAGCATAGTCAATACTGATTTTAGGCAACTCCCCATAAGCTTCTTTTCCTTTTGCTTCTAGTAGAGAGATAATCTCTGGTGTATATTTACGCAACTCGGCTAACACCACTCCCACAGGAAAAATAAACATACCACTATTCCAGCTAAATCCCCCTTGGGTTAAAAAAGCTTCTGCGGTAGGGAGATCAGGTTTTTCCCGAAAGCGATTAACTCGATAAACAGCTAAACCATTATAAACACCTTGATAAGCACCTTGTTCAATATAACCATAACCCGTAGCAGGATAATTAGGACTAATCCCTAGAGTAGCGATGGCTTCTTGATTACTTACTAAACTAGTAGCAGCTTCTAGGGTTTGGGTAAAAGCTTGTTGATTACCAATCCAATGATCCGCGGGAAAAAAACCCACTATGGCATCTAACCCATATTTTTCAGCTATAGTTAAAATAGTCCAGGCGATAGCTGCTGCTGTATCTCTCCCTTGAGGTTCAACTAAAAGATTAGTCTGAGGTAAACTAGGAAGTTGTTCCCTTACACCTGCTGCTATAGCTGCTGAAGTTATCACCCAGAGTCTATCCCAATCACCAGCTATAGGTAATAAACGTTCAGCGGTGGATTGTAATAAACTTCTACCACTACCATCTAAACATAAAAACTGTTTAGGACGTTGTTGACGACTTAAAGGCCAGAATCTTTCTCCCTTACCACCTGCTAAAATAACAGGTATTAAATTTTGATTCATACTTAGTAAATATCAAATTAAAGAATTACTAAGACTAGATGTTATCATCTATGTGCGTGCAAATTTGTCAACAAGGTAATAATCATGGCGCAAATACCTATATCTCCAGTAGTATTAGTTATCTTAGATGGCTGGGGTTATCGAGAGCAAACAGAAGCTAATGCGATCGCTTTAGCTGAAACTCCCGTAATGAACAGCCTTCTAGAAGTCTATCCTAATACCCTGATTGAAACATCGGGTAAAAGCGTCGGACTTCCCAAAGGTCAAATGGGTAATTCAGAAGTAGGACATCTCAACCTAGGAGCAGGTCGAGTAGTACCCCAAGAGCTAGTTCGTATTAGTGATGCTGTCGAAGATGGTTCAATCCAGCAAAACCCAGCATTAGTGAAAATTTGTCAAGAAGTAGTCACTAGAGGAAAAAAACTCCATCTGATAGGGTTATGTTCCGATGGAGGAGTACATTCTCATATAGATCACTTATTGGGATTACTAGATTTAGCCAAAACTCAAAAAGTGAGTGAAGTCTGTATTCACGTCATCACCGACGGGAGAGATACCAACCCCAATGAAGGGATAAACGTAGTTGCTAAAATTCAAGAACATATAGATAAAATTGGATTGGGTTCGATGGTAACCCTCAGCGGAAGATATTACGCGATGGATCGCGATAACCGTTGGGAAAGAGTAGAAAAAGCTTATCAAGTCTTCACCCAAAATGAACCAATAGATGGTAGAAGTATCACCGAAGTTATAGAAGCCTATTACGCTGAAGACATCACAGATGAGTTTATCCCACCTACGCGCATTGCACCAGGTGCAGTAGAATCAGGCGATGGAATCATATTCTCTAACTTCCGTCCAGATAGGGCTAGACAAATGTGTTACGCTTTTCTTAATCCTGATTTTGACGGATTCCCCAGAGAAAGAATTGAACCTCTTAGTTTTGTTACCTTTACACAATATGATCCTAATTTACCCGTAGAGGTAGCATTTGCTCCGCAAAATCTCACCAAAATTTTAGGACAAGTAATCGCTGAACATAAATTAAAACAGTATCGTACTGCAGAAACCGAAAAATACCCCCACGTCACCTACTTCTTTAACGGAGGATTAGAACAACCCTTCCCAGGAGAAGACAGAGAATTAATACCTAGTCCTGCAGTAGCTACCTACGACAAATACCCACCCATGTCTGCAATAGCAGTGACAGATACAGCTTGTGCAGCGATCGCTCAAGGGATTTACTCATTAGTAGTAATTAACTACGCTAACCCCGACATGGTAGGACATACAGGAAAACTAGAAGCAGCGATAGAAGCGATTCAAACCGTAGATACCAGTCTAGGACGTCTCTTAAGCAGTATTCAGAAAGTAGGAGGAACAACCCTGATTACCGCTGATCACGGTAACGCAGAATATATGGCAGATGAAAAAGGAAACCCCTGGACAGCACATACCACTAACCCTGTACCCTTTATCTTAATCGAAGGAGAAGGACGTAAAATACCAGGACATGGAGGTCAAGTCTCCCTTAGAGATGATGGTAGTCTCGCTGATGTCGCACCAACAATACTAGAAATTCTGCAAATACCCCAACCTGCAGAAATGACTGGTAAATCTCTGATTAAACCGATAGAATTAGAGGTAAATCCTAATAAAACACCAGTGAGAATATCTCTCTAAAGCAACTCTAACCGCGTCATAATTAACCTTGGCGCGGTTAATCATTTTTTGGGAAATAATAATATGGAATACTCAGCTCGCATTTACATTACTCTACGCCCCTCGGTATTAGATCCCGCGGGAGTGGCTGTGGAATCAGGTTTACATCAATTAGGTTATCAGGAAGTCACGGCAGTGAGAATCGGTAAATATATCGAATTAAAACTCACTAGCGATTCGGAAACCACAGCTCTGGAAGAACTCTCGGCGATGTGTGAACAACTTTTAGCTAATACCGTAATCGAAAATTATAACTTTGAGTTGATCCCCCTCAGCTAACCTGGGATTATTCTATGATAAAAATAGGTAGGCTGTGTCGAGGCTAAATAATGATAAATATACAGATTCGTCCTTTACAATATCGTGATATTCAAACTATCAGCAACCTAGGTAAGGAATTAGAAACAATTAAACAGTGGTATGGTTTACTAAAGTTTTGTAAATTGTTTCCTAATCCTCTCCAGGATTTCTTGTGGCTTTATATAGCTCAAATAGAGCAAGAATGTTTAGGTGTTATTCATGTCGCACCTTTCAACCGAAGCCGTAGTACTTGGCGGGTACATTGGGTACTCACAGATAAAGAACATAATTTAGATCCAGAGTTAATCTCAGGTAGAAATAGTATCGGATCTCAATTACTACGTTACTGTTTTGAAAAAATTTGGGAAGCGAGAACTTGGATACTAGAAGTAAATATCCACGAAAAAAATAATTTAGCCCTCTATCGTCAAAATGGCTTTCAACCTCTAGCACAACTAACCTACTGGTGTCTAGATCCTGAAAAATTAGCTCAATTAGCCCAGATTGAACCACAATTACCGAATCTGTTACCAGTTAGCAACGCTGAAGCACAGCTACTCTATCAGTTAGATACAGTATCCATGCCACCTCTATTACGTCAAGTATTCGATCGCCATCCCCTAGACTTTAAAACATCCTTATTCAAAGGTTTAATTAATAAGTTCAAACCCTGGTTTAATGGGAAAGAAGTAACTAGCGCCTATGTGTTTGAACCCCAAAGAAAAGCGGCGATCGCCTACTTTAAATTAGAAATCTCTAAAAATGGTACTCAACCTCACCAAGCCCAATTAACGGTTCATCCCGCTTATACTTGGTTATACCCCGAATTAGTAGCACAAATGGCGAGAATAGTGCAAAACTACCCTAAACAAGCCCTAGAATTAGCCTCAGCCGACTACCAATCAGAAAGAGAAGAATTCCTCGAAAAATTGGGCGCTACACAAGTAGAAAATACCCTGTTAATGTCTCGTTCGGTTTGGCATAAACTACGAGAAGCAAGACCCCTAGAAGGGTTACAATTATCAGATGTGTTAAAAGGATTACAACCAGCGAGAACCCCTATTCCTAGTCGTATGTCTTGGCTAGAATCAACAGCAGAATCTCAACCCTCTCCAGATTCAGATCCCCCCATAGATACCAACAATCCTAACGGCAAGAATCCGAGGAGATAAACGATGCAGCGTCGTATCTGCGCCCTAGGGTTAGATGTAGGTAAAAAAAGAGTAGGTGTAGCAGGATGTGACGGTATCGGTTTACTAGCTACTCCCCTAACAACTATCAATCGTCAAAGCTTCTCTGAAGATGTAGCCAAAATTAGTCAAATAGTCAAGGAAAGAGAGATAAATGTCTTAGTAGTAGGATTACCCTATTCTATGGATGGTAGTTTAGGTCCACAAGCAGAATACGTTCAACAATTCGCCCAAAGACTAGCAGAAGCTTTACAGTTACCAGTTGAATATGTAGATGAAAGACTAACCTCTGTAGAAGCAGAAGAACAACTTAAAAGTCAAAAACGCTTTTCTCGACAAGATAAAGGTTTAATCGATCGCCAAGCGGCAGCTATTATTTTACAACAATGGTTGGATGAGCGATCGTTATAAAGGGAAGACGTGGGTTTATTACTTTATTAGTTCATGTAATTAAAGGTCTGTCCCTACCTATTAATCAATTTCATCCCGATTTTTCCCAGCTCCCGGCTAATTCTTAAAAACATACCCCTGAAAGACCCCCTTCTTCCCTATGAAAGTACAAATCCATTTTTTACCCGATGATATCTATATCGAAGCTGAAGCGGGAGAACCAATTCTCGCTGTAGCTGCTCGTGCTGGTGTATGTATCCCCACAGGTTGTTTGATGGGTTCTTGTCACGCTTGCGAGGTAGAATTAGATGATGGTCAAACTATCTGCGCTTGTATTAGTTCAGTTCCCAGAGGTAAACAACAAATGACGATTAATCTTTATTCTGACCCAGTTTGGTAAATAAATATATGACACTAAAATCTATTGGATTAGACGAACAACTCTATCAGTATCTCTGTCGAGTCTCATTAAGAGAGCCAGAAATCTTACAAAAACTTCGCCAACAAACCGCTACTCTTGCTAACGCTAACATGCAAATAGCTCCTGAACAAGGTCAATTTATGGCTTTGTTGATACAATTAATGAGAGCAAAAAAAGCTCTCGAAATAGGAGTTTTTACGGGTTATAGTTCTTTAGCGGTAGCTTTAGCATTACCCGAAGATGGACAATTAATCGCTTGTGACGTTAGCGAAGAATATACTAAAATCGCTCGTAATTATTGGCAACAAGCAGGAGTAGATGGTAAAATTTCTCTATATATTGCTCCGGCTTTAGATACTCTAGAACAACTAATCAGCCAAGGTGAAGCCAATACTTTTGATTTTGTCTTCATCGACGCTGATAAAAGTAATTATATCAATTATTACGAAAAATCCTTAACTTTATTACGTCCTGGTGGTTTAATTGCAGTAGATAACGTCCTCTGGTATGGACAAGTAGCTGATCCTGATAACCAAGAAAAACTAACTCTGACTATACGCCAATTTAACGATTATCTGGCTCAAGACGATCGCATTATACTTAGTTTAGTACCCATCGCTGATGGTTTAACTTTAGCTATCAAAAAATAATTTATGCTTCTAAGACCAGAACAACGCAGTAAACTAGATGACACAGAGGATTCTCTCTTCTATTCCTTTCCTCGTTTTGTCACTCACGTAGATAACCAATTTATTAATCAACTAACCGATTTATATCGGGCTAGACTTAAACCTGATACGCGTATTTTAGACTTAATGAGTAGTTGGGTTTCTCATCTTCCTCCAGAAATGACTTTTACTCATGTAGAAGGACATGGTTTAAATGCAGAAGAATTAGCCAAAAATACCCGCTTAAATGACTATTTTGTGCAAAATCTCAATCAAAATCCTCAATTACCCCTAGAAGACAACGATTTTGACGCGGTTTTATGTACAGTTTCTATTCAATATCTCCAATATCCTGAAGCAATTATGGCAGAAATTGCCAGGATTCTTAAACCAGGAGGAATCGTCATTATTAGCTTCTCTAATCGTATGTTCTACCAAAAGGCGATCGCCGCTTGGCGAGATGGTACACCTAATAGTAGGGTACAACTAGTCCAAAAATACTTTCAATCCGTTCCTAAGTTTAGTCCACCTGAATTAATCGTTAATCAAGGTACTGTGACTAATAATTTGTTACAATTGCTAGGTTTAGGTAATGTCGATCCTTTTTATGCTGTAATTGCTTATGTCTGAACAATCTTCTCAACTCTCTCAATGTGTAGAACAATTATCTTTACAAAAGTTAGAAAGACATATTTTTCTCTGCGCGGATCAAACTTTACCCAAATGTTGTGACAAAGAAGCTAGCTTAGAAGCCTGGAATTATCTCAAAAATCGTCTTAAAGAGTTAAAATTAGACAAACCTACCCCAGAACGTTCCCTTTGTATCTTCCGCACTAAAGCTAACTGCTTAAGAGTCTGTCATTCTGGACCTATCCTCTTGATTTATCCCGACGGAGTCTGGTATCATAGTGCCACTCCAGAAGTTATCGAAAGAATCTTACAAGAGCATATTATCGGTAACCAGGTAGTTAAAGAATACGCTTTTAACCAAGCACCCCTAATCAATGATATAATAGATAAATCAGTGGGAGCGCAACAGCTACAACCATGAAAGATCACCTCCAAAAAGACTCTAAAAAACTCCTGTTAATCGATGATGATCCCAATTTAATTTTATTGGTTAAAGATTATCTCGAATTTCGCGGTTATCATGTAATTAGCGCTGAAAATGGGAGACAAGCATTAGATATTCTGGCTACAGAAATACCAGATATGATTATTTGTGATGTGATGATGCCAGAAGTAGATGGTTATAGTTTAGTCCAAAAAATTCGCGAAAACAGCGAAATTAATGCTATACCTATTATGTTACTCTCTGCTAAAGGTCAAAGTCAAGACCGCGTCAAAGGGTTAAATATAGGCGCAGATGTTTATATGGTTAAACCTTTTGAACCGGAAGAATTAGTCGCCCAAGTAGAATCTACCCTTAAACAGGTTAATCGTCTTAAAGAACAATCAGGGCAGAAAAAAGGAACAGAACAACCGACAATTGTAATCCCTCATGACGTTGACTTAACACCTACAGAACAAAAAGTAATACAGCTGCTGGCTCAAGGAATGGCAAATCAAGAAATTGCCCAACAACTTAATGTCAGTAAAAGAACTATTGAAAGTCACGTATCTAACATGTTGAATAAAACTACCTTACACAATCGAACTGAATTGGCACGTTGGGCAATGGAAAATAATCTTGCCTAAAAAAAATAACTATGCTATAATGATTGAATGTGAGTTTGCCGGTGTAGCTCAGTGGTAGAGCAGCTGATTTGTAATCAGCTGGTCGTAGGTTCAAATCCTATCACCGGCTTAATTTTTTAAAACCAATAAAGATAGAGTAGAATAGAATAGATGATTTAAACTCTTATGCTGCGGTTGAGCTAATCCTCAAAGCTATTACTCGTCATTAACATCATGGCTTTTTGTCTTAACCCTATATGTGGTAATCCAGATAACCCACCAGAAAATCAATACTGTCAAGGTTGTGGATCAGAATTAGCTAAAAGTAGCAAAAGTTATCTTTTTCGAGATTATCGCATTATTGCTATTCTAGAAAATACTGAGTTTAAGAAGATTTATTTAGCTGAAGATGTAAGTCAAAATCTGTGTGTAATTAAAAAGTATGTAGTGATCGCTTCTCAGTCTGATTTACTTATTCTTAAAAAACATTTTCTTCAAGACGCACAAAAACTATATTCTCTGGATCATCCCCAATTACCTCAATTATTTAGCTATTTTGAGGTTGATAATTGCTTTTTTTTAGTAGAAAGTTTTATTAAAGGCGTTAGTTTACAAAAAGAATTTGAGTTACAAGGACGCTTTAATCAAGAACAAATTTATACTCTAATTAAAAGTCTCTTACCTGTACTTAAATATTTGCATAATAAAAACATTATCCACCAAAATATTCAACCAGAAAATATTATCCGTCGTCAATATGATCAAGCTTTAATTCTAGTCAATTATGGTATAGCTACTAGTAAAGTTTTAACTGACTCTCACATTATTATATCTAATTGTGCTCCTGAATACGCAGCACCAGAACAAATGAGAGGACGTCCTACTCCAGCTACTGATATTTATAGTCTAGGGGTTACCTGTATTCGTTTATTGACTGGTTGTTTAGATGTTACTTCTATACATTTACTTTATGATGATTATCATAACTGTTGGATTTGGTCAGAATATTTACATAATAAAAAAATTAAAATAAAACCAGAATTAGCGATTATCTTAAATAAAATGATAGCTAACTCTTTAAGGGAACGCTATCACGAAGTATCAGAAATAACTACTGAGTTAAGTATAACTAACACTACTTCTTTACCTAGTATATCCTCTTTAAAATCTCAGCTTAACTTTCAACAATATTGGAAACATTTATTATTGATTTTTGTTAGTTTAGTTTATTTTATATTAACTTGGCAAAAAATAATTAATCTTAATATTACTACTGTTGAAGCTATTTTAATTGTCATAATTGGTTGTTGCTTATTAACAGTTATACAATTATATAATAAAATTCGTAAGAATCAAGCCAAATTAGAACATATAACTCAAGAAAATAAAAAACTGATTAGTGATAATCTGCGCTTGAATTTTGATCAAAAAATATTGAGTCATCAATTACAACAATTTGCAGAAGAAATAATCTTAAAAGAAGACTTTCTCGAAAATAATAATGGTTGGATTATTGGAAAAACTAAAGGAATTAAACGATATATTACCAATAGCAAATATTATTACAATATTACCAAGTATCATAATACCAATCATATGTACTTTTCTTGGATTAACTTACCTAAGTTACCAGCAGATTATGATATAGAATTAAAAACTGTCTTTATTGAAGGAGAAAAAGAAGGATGGTATGGGTTAATTTTGGGTACAGATGAAGCTAATTACTATCTATTTCGAGTTAGTCGTTATGGTTATGGGAGAATAAGTTTCTTAAAAGAAGGAGTCTGGGAACAGGGATCTTTTGAAATGTGTAAAATTAATTGTGAAGATGCTATGATTCTCAGTTTACACGTGAGGGAACATAATAATTTTAGTTATTATCTCTCGGAAGCAACTTCACCGGATTGTGAAAATTGTCTTAGTACCGGAACTTTTGCCGTAAAATGTGATAAGATAGGGGTCTTTGTTTCAGTCAAGAAACAAGATAAAATTATCGCTTTTGAACATCTTTATATCACTAGTAAAGTTAAATAAAATCATCCTCCATGTTATCAACTTCCACCCCTACTGTAGAACAGTTTTTAGCCTCAGAAGCAGAGACTACCTATCAAGACGCTAAAGTAGTAATTTTACCCATACCTTTTGAAAGTACCACTACTTATCGCCAAGGATGTGAAAATGGACCTGATGCTTTATTAACAGCATCCTATCAACTCGAAGCTTATGACGATGAGTTAGAAAGAGAAATCTGTTTAGAATGTGGTATTTATACCTGTGAAGCGATCGCCGATACTAGAAAAGATCCCACCCTGACACCAGAAACGATGCTAACAGAAACCACCAACAGAGTAACAGAATTACTCGCAGATAATAAATTTGTCATCGCTATTGGTGGGGAACATAGTATCACCAGTGGAGTAGTTAAAGCTTACCAACAACAACTACAAGAGCCTTTTACAGTGATACAAATAGACGCTCATGGAGATATGCGTCATAGTTACGAAGGTTCAATCTATAATCACGCTTGCGTAATGCGACGTGTCTTAGATATGGGATTACCAACCTTACCCGTAGGGATTCGCAGTATCTGTAAAGAAGAAGCAGAATTAATCAAAAATAACAATATACCTGTAATTTGGGCAAGAGATATCGCTAAAGACTATAACTGGATTGAACAAGCGATCGCTTCCATCACAACCCCCAAAGTATTTATTACCATCGATGTAGATGGAATTGATCCTAGTTTAATGTGTGGAGTAGGTACACCCGAACCGGGGGGGTTAAATTGGTATGGGTTGACTAATTTTTTGCGCAGAGTCTTTGAAACCCACCAAGTCATTGGTTGTGATGTCATGGAATTAGCCCCAGTTAACGACTCTGTGGTCTCAGAATTTACCACCGCTAAACTAGTCTATAAATTAATTGGTTATCACCATCTGTTTAATCAATCCGCGTGATATAATAAAAAGCCATCACAATCAGAGAGTCATCTCTAGCCAGTTTACTAAAACTATGGGGTTTAGGATTAAGGAGTATTTCTCCATTAGCCAATTTAACCCCTACTAATATTAAAGGGTTATCTGGGTTGCTTTGTCCATGTTCACCGACTAGTTTAGTTAACTCTTGAAAAGTTTTGCCTAAAAAATGTTGGGGATAGTTTCCTGGAGCAATAAAATAAAACTCGTTGGTATCGTTAGAATAAGTAAGTAACTGTTGATAGACAACAGACATATTCTTAAACATCGCACTTTGCGCAATAATACCAGAACTATAGTCACGAGCTGAAATAACCTCATCCACACCAGCTTCGAGAAGATGACGACGTAAGTTTAAATTAACCAATTCTGCAACCACGTGAATATCTTTTTTTTGTCCTGGTATTTGTTCTAAGTGTTTAACCGCTAAAGCGATGAGAGCATTTTTTTCATCGGGATTTATAGTATCTTGATCAGCTAAGAGAATGATTGATTTAGCTTGAGATGCGTGTAGTTGAGACAAAGTATCATGGTGAGTGGGATCATCTTGGATAAAATGAACATCAGGGCGATCATTAAAACTTCTACTATGTTTAACTGCTGAAGCAGAAACTACCACAATATCCATACTATTACCATTATTTCCCTCGATGAGTTGGCGAATAATTCCCCCTGCTTTATCATTCCAGTTACAGATAATTATATGATTTTTAAATTCTTTCATTAGCTTCTCCTCCGCTAAAGCGCGAGTCACAAAAAATGAGGAAATCTTGCCCACAATCGTACCAAATACCAACGTACCAAATACCAATAAAAATAATTGCAGAATACGTCCTAAAACTGTTGTGGGTTTATCGGGATATTCTCCCATAAGAGTGATAATCACGTTTTCTAACACTTCCCAAGAGGATCGTTGGGAAACGATAATCACCTCATCCCAGATTAGTAATCCAACCACAGCACATAGGAACAAAAAAGCTAAACTTAAGAATAACGGTAATCTCCAAGGACTATTTTTACTGAGAATTTTGAACATAAAAGTTTAATTTTGACCAAGTCAGTTGAGAGGTTTCTTGATGCCAAGACCAACGCAAAAAGCGTCCAGGTTGTCCTGGAAGTATCCCCGGGAGAGAAAGAATACGACGAGGAGAGACAGTGGCTAAAGAGATCGCCTCTGATGGTTCGCATATTCCCCACTTCACTAAATTCTCTACTCCTGTGAGTAAAGGTAAAGTAGTTCCCGCGAGAGTATCATCTTCTAGTTTAGCCGTCCCCTCAGTAATCCTAATTGTACGCTTATCCCAAGGATAACACCCATAGGGTAATCCAATTGGGGCTAAAGCATCGCTAACCAAAAATAAACCCTGTTCATAATTACTAGCTCGTAGTAAAATTTTCAGCATAGTTAAACATACGTGTTCACCATCAGCTATTACCCCACAGGATACCTTCTCGTTAATAATTGCTTCCCCTAATAAACCAGGTTCGCGATGGTGTAAACTTGGCATAGCGTTAAAAGCATGAGTAACCATAGTTGCACCCTGACTAAAAGCTAACCTAGCTTGACTAGCAGTAGCTAGAGAATGTCCTAAACTAACTATTATCCCTTGAGAGATTAAATAGGGTATGATTGCTCCTGTATCGTCTAATTCTGGTGCTAGAGTGATTATTTTGATTAAATCTTGATATCCGTCGATAATTCCTTCTAGATTATCTTTAGTCAAAGGTAATAGATATTCTTGGGGATGTGCACCTCTTTTAGCCCGATTGAGAAAAGGTCCCTCTAGATGAACACCTAGAATAGTTGCTGCATTTGCTAGAGGATTTTGACAATATTTAGCTATCGTTGCTAGCGATCGCCTAATTTTTTCCCGAGAAGTAGTAATAATAGTTGGTAAAAAACCATCGATACCTTGAGTTGCTAAAAACTCACAAATCGGGCTTAATTCTTCTGGTTGGGTTAAATCTGTAAAAGATGTTCCCAACGCACCATTGATTTGTAAATCTACACCCCCTAGAGATAACCAATCACCCCCTAAGTCGATAACTTGATAATTCTGATTATTACTTTCTCCTGACTCAATTTTTCCCTCTGAGTTAATGTTTATTTCTCTTAACCGAGTTACTCCAGGTAATCTTGCTTGGATAATTTTAACAGGTTGATTCATCGAGGTAGAGTATCTAACAAACCTTGACAACTATCGAGAAGTAAATCAATAACTTGGTCAAAACCCCGTTGACCACCGTAATAGGGATCCCGAACGTCTTTAAATTGAGTATTAACCGCAAAATCAGACATTAACTTTACCTTATCATGATATTTGCCTTCCGGGTCGAGACTGAGAAGATCACGATAATTATCTCTATCCATCGCTATAATCAAATCAAATTCGGTAAAATCAGACACCTCAAAGCGTCTAGCTTTACCAACGAGTTTAATACCCCGTTTTTGAGCTGCGCTGCTCATTCTAGCATCAGGAGGGGCTCCAATATGATAACTAGAAGTTCCCGCAGAATCACAGCTCAAACGATCATTCAATCCTGCTTGTGAGATTAAATAATTCATAATATTCTCAGCAGCAGGAGAACGACAAATATTACCTAAACAGACAAACAGGATTTTATAAGACATAAAAGTTACATACCTGGAATATTCAGACTACTAGTCAATTCTTCCATACGTTGTTCCATATTTGCTTTAGACTTAGCATAAGCATCTTTCATCGCTGCTGTGACTAACTCGGCTACTTCTTGAGGAGTTTTTGCTAAAGCGACTGGATCGATTTCCACGCGCAGAGGCTCTTGATTACCACTCATCACCACTGTAATTAAACCTTCCTCGCTGACTCCTTGGATTTCCATCTGCTCTAACTCTTCTTGGAGTTTTTTAGCATTTTCCTGCATTTCTTGGGCTTTTTGTAAAGCTGCAGCGAACTGTTTCATTTTATTAATACCAAAACCAAAACCTTTACTATCTTTATTCATATTCTCTAATTATTTAACTAATCTTAATTTTACCCGATTTAGCTCTGAAATCTAGCAAAACTCTCCTAAGAATTTCACTTCAGGAATAAGAGCGATCGCCCATTCTTGCTGTACTTTAGCTTGGATATAAGCAATTAATTCCCAAATATCCATCGCTTTAGCACCCCCACAATTAAGGATAAAATTAGCATGACGTTGAGCTACTTGAGCTTGACCAATTTGGTAACCCTTTAACCCCGTTTGTTCAATTAACCAACCCGCAGCATAGGGAGTAGGATTACGAAAGACGCTACCACAACTAGGGCGATCGTAGGGTTGAGAGTTTTTACGCTGGTGGAGATTTTGGCTCGTTAAAGCCATCATCTCTTCACGACTCGAACCAGGTTGTAACTGGAAAGTCGCTTCTAAAACCAGTTTTTGTCCATTTTGTAAACAAGAATGACGATAACCATAGTTTAACATCTCCCCTGAAAGAATTTCTAACTCACCCGTTGGAGAAATTACTTTTACTTCTAGCAAACAATCAGCGATCTTCCCTCCTTGAGCACCTGCATTCATCACCACAGCACCTCCAACGCTACCAGGTATCCCCACCGCCCATTCTAAGCCTTGCCAACCCCTTTTAGCAGCTAACCAAGCTACCCGAGGAATTGGTTCACCCGCAGCTACGGTTATTTGGTTTTTTTCTACATCAAAGCGAATAGGATAGCGCCAATAACGAGTAGTTACGACTAATCCCTTGATACCGCGATCGCTCACTAATAAATTAGATCCAGCACCCAAAACAGTTAGGGGAATACTAGCGCGATTATACCAATTTAACACCATCTCTAGCTCTTGCCAATTCCTAGGAGAAGCGTACCATTGTGCTAATCCACCCACACGGAAAGTAGTTAAATTAGCCAGAGATACTCCAGCTAAAATCACCTCTGGAGATTGTGACTTAATAATTACATTCATGATTTTAGCCCAATAATTCTGGAATAACTTGATTAAGATTACCTGCACCCAAAAATAAGACTAAATCACCTGGTTGTATGATTTGACGTAAATAATCACTCAAAGATGATAACTGAGGATGATAAATAACTTTACGGTGATGAAGAGCTATTGCTTCTACTAGATGTGAACCATCGATTTGAGAGAGATTAGCTTCTCCCGCGCTGTAAATATCTGTGATTATTACTCGATCAGCTTCTGTAAAAGCAGTAGCAAACTCTTCTAGAAACCTTGCTGTTCTACTATAACGATGAGGTTGAAAAATTGCGATCAATCTTTGATAACAACCTTGCTCTATTTGTAAACGCGCAGCTTGTAAAGTCGCTTTAATCTCACTAGGGTGATGAGCATAATCATCCACTAGAGTAGCTCCTTGATATTCTCCCCGTTTTTCAAAACGTCTTTTTGCTCCCTCAAATCCCGCAATAGCTTGACTAATTACCTCAAAATTTAGACCTAGTTTTCTGCCGAGGGCGATCGCCGCTAAAGCATTACTGACATTGTGTTTACCTGGAATTTGTAACTTAATTGAGCCTATATATTCTCCCCTTTCCCATACCTCGGCTGTGGTTTCTTGGCCTTGGTGTACAATATTTTTAGCCTGATAATCAGCTTCTGGTCTGCCTGTGATACTATAACCTAGAGTAGGTTTAATTTGTTCTCGGACAATCTGACAATCTACACAACCCACTACTAACTCACATTGTTGAGCAAAAGTTTGAAAAATGCCCACTAATTGACTTAAATCTTGATAATGATCGGGGTGATCCAATTCAATATTGGTAATTACCCCGATTTTTGGTTGATGTTTAGTTAGAGATCCGTCTGACTCGTCTGCTTCTGCTACTAAATAATTTCCAGCACCTAGACGCGCATTCCCTTCCCAAGCGTTTACCTCTCCTCCCACAATAATGGTTGGGTCTAATTTTGCTTCTAATAATAAATAGCCAATTAAACTACTCGTGGTTGTTTTGCCGTGAGTTCCCGAAACAGCTATACTATAATAATCTTTAATTAAGGCAGCTAATAAATCAGAACGATGGAAAATCGGAAACCCGTGCTTGATTGCTGCTGTATATTCACTATTATGGTTATTTATCGCCGTTGACCAAATAATTTGGGGTAACTTCTGCTTAATAGCATAATTAAAATTATCTAGATTACTAGCTTGTTGCTCAGTAAAAATTTTCGCCCCCACCCCTTGCAATCTAGCTGTTATATGATTAGGACGAATATCAGAGCCTGAGACAGGAAAATCACGTTTAGCTAAAATATAAGCCAGACCAGACATACCAATACCCCCAATCCCGATAAAATGAAAGGGTTTACCATTGAGATCGATTGTTGTCACTGTTGATTACTCCTCACACACCATTGATCTTCTTAAAGTTTATAATAAGCGATCGCTTTTGGCTTGGCAGTTTAACTGTAAACTAAAAAGAATAAACATTTTTTTGATCGAATTGTCCTATCTTTAGGATATGATTAGGTTCATTAAAAAAAAATTAATCAAGAAAACCAATAGAGGGCAAAACAAGTGATTAGAGTAGCGATCAACGGTTTTGGACGAATCGGCCGTAACTTTCTCAGATGTTGGCTGGGAAGAGAAAATACAGGACTTGAACTAGTAGGGATCAACGATACCTCCGATCCCCGTACTAATGCTCATTTGCTTAGATATGATTCAATGCTAGGCAAATTAGACGCAGAAATAGAAGCCGATGATAATTCCTTGATCGTCAATGGCAAAACTATTAAATGTGTTTCCGATCGCAATCCCCTCAACTTACCCTGGGCAGATTGGAATGTTGACTTGATCATCGAATCTACAGGGGTTTTCGTCGATGAACCAGGAGCTTCTAAACATATACAAGCAGGAGCAAAAAAAGTCCTGATTACCGCTCCTGGTAAAGGTGGTAACGTCGGTACTTTTGTCGTAGGTGTTAACGAACAGGACTACAAACACGCAGAACATAATATTATCAGTAACGCTAGTTGTACTACCAATTGTTTAGCGCCAGTAGTCAAAATTATTCACGAACACTTTGGTATTATCAAAGGTACAATGACTACTACTCACAGCTACACAGGTGACCAACGCCTACTCGATGCAAGTCACCGCGATTTACGTCGAGCCAGAGCAGCAGCAATGAACATTGTACCTACCTCCACAGGAGCAGCCAAAGCAGTAGCCCTAGTTATCCCGGAAATGAAAGGTAAACTCAATGGTATCGCTCTACGTGTTCCTACTCCTAACGTTTCCGTAGTGGATTTAGTCGCTCAAGTGGAAAAAAGTACCATTACCGAACAAGTAAACGATGTACTCAAAGAAGCATCAGAAACAACTCTCAAAGGAATCCTAGCTTATAACGATTTACCCTTGGTCTCATCTGACTTCAGAGGACATGATTGCTCCTCCATCGTTGATGGTAGTCTAACTATGGTTATGGAAGGAGATATGGTAAAAGTGATAGCTTGGTACGATAACGAATGGGGATACTCTCAAAGAGTCGTAGATTTAGCAGAAGTAGTAGCTAAAAATTGGCAATAGTTACTAAACCCACCTCTAATCAGGGGTGGGTATTGTGACATACTCCTACACCGAATCAAAGATTACGCTGTAGGCTTCTTATCTTTCACCTTCAGAGATGATTGACCGTTTTTGAGTGAGGCGATGCCCATCCCCACTTTTTTAATTA
>RECR01000090.1 GCA_007693955.1 Gloeocapsa sp. DLM2.Bin57 | reverse complement strand
AGTAGAAGGTTAAGACAAGAATTCCCTGAGATAGAGCAAAGCTACCATAAAGATGTATTTTGGAATGGTTCATATTTTGTGGCTAGTTGTGGTGGTGTTACTATTTCAACCCTTAAAACTTATATACAGAATCAAGATGAAATAAAATAAGGACGCGATTCATCTCACGCTTATTTGAGAAAATAAAGCTTGAGGCTTCTCGCGGTTAAGCTAAAAATAGTGGTAACCGAACCTGTAGCAGAGACTGTTTTTGTTAAGCTTAAATTATGATGGTATTGATTGTTGAGGAGATATGGGCAAATGGCTTCTACTAATTTCAAGGATTATTATGCTACTCTAGGAGTGAGTAAAACAGCTACTCCTGAAGAAATTAAAAAAACTTTTCGCAAATTAGCCCTCAAATACCATCCCGATCGCAATCCAGGAGATAAAGTAGCTGAAGCGCGTTTTAAAGAGATTAGCGAAGCTTACGAAATTCTCTCAGATGCAGAAAAACGTAGTAAATATGATAGATTCGGTCAATATTGGCAACAAGCAGAACAACCTAACTGGGGTAGTGGAACAACTCGCCCCAATGTTAGTTATGATGGTTTTGACTTCAGTCAATATGGTAGTTTTGATGACTTTATTAATGAGTTATTAGGCAAATTTGCCACTACTGGTACTTCTAGGAATCCCTATACTGACTTTAGCACTGGACAAGCACCTAGAAGCGAAACTGAAACTACTCTTCGTTTAACTTTTGCCGAAGCTTATCGAGGTGTCACCAAAAGGCTAAGATTAGGTAATCAAATCAAAGAAGTGCGCATTCCTGCGGGTGTAAAACCAGGTCAGCGTCTGCGTATCTCTCTACAGGGTTTATCGGTTTCTATCAACGTTGAATTAGAAGATCATCCTTTTTTCAAATTTGAGGGTAATAACTTAGTTTGTGAAGTTCCGATTACTCCTGATGAAGCGGTATTAGGTGCAAGTATTGATGTTCCTACTCCTGATGGAATGGTTCAATTAAAGATACCCCCTAATATTCGTTCTGGTCAATCTTTACGTCTGAAGGGAAAAGGTTGGTCCACAGCTAATCAAGCTAGAGGTGATCAACTAGTTAAAGTTCAAATTGTTATACCAGATAATCTCAGTACTCAAGAAAAAGAATATTATCAAAAACTCAAAGAGTTGCGCACTAGTAATCCACGTCGCAATCTAGCACAGTTTATTCTGAGTTAGCTAGTTGATTGAGACGTAACCAAAATCGCTTATCTAATTCTAAAGCTGCAAAGGCTTCCTGTAAATGCTCTGACTCTGTATTTTTAGGTAAATCAGGTAGTTCGATAGGTTTTTTACTGTTAAAATCGATTAATTTTAGTTTAGGATAACTAGAAGGTTCGAGTTGATACTGTAGCTGTTTGAATTTTTGCAAGAGTTGGGAGGGATGAGAGATAATTTTAAAGTCTTGAGTGGTTCTCATCCTTGATTCATTATAACTAACATCTAAATGTATTTGTCCTAAGATTAAACAACTGTTCCAATAAGGATTTATCTCTAGATTTAGCTCAAATTTTCCTGGTAAATAAGCTATATCTAAATCTTGTTGCTTTTGTACTAATCTTGTTCCTGTTTTCGGGTTATAGAGTTCATAAGTGAGAATAGCTTGCGAAAGATTAGTGGTGACTAGATCAATTTCACCAGATAATAACAATTCACCCCAAGCTGATTTAATTAAATTGTGTTCCGTTAAAATTAGTTCACAATAAGCTTGTTGCTGAGTTAAGGGAGAAACTTCTTCTGGATTGCTAATCCCAAAGCTTAAGTATTTTTGCCAATGATTTCCGCTTAATTCTGCTAACACATCAGCTTGACATCGCAATTGCAGTTGACCTGGGGTTAATTCTAGAAAAGGTGTGACTATCAACCAACCGTCAACAGGAGTGACTCTGAGATATTTCTGAGAGAGTTGTTCACCTTCTCTGGGTTGATAGTCTAAGCGAATTTCTATAGGGGTATGACTGAGATGAGTTTGGGCGAGAATACGATAACATCCCGTTAAGAAGTGACAATCTCTCGTTTGGACAGGAATTAATTGAGATGTATCCTTAGTTTCCAGAAAAAATTGCCACTCTTTCATCACTTATTTGCTGCTAATTGTTGAGTTAAATCGGGTATTTTAGCTAATAATTCGGCAATAGTTAAGGTTTCTTGGGTTTGGGTTTTCAACCATTTTAATTGCACTGTGTCCGTTTCTGCTTCGCTATCTCCTAAAATTAAACAAGCGATCGCCTCTTGACGACTAGCGCGTTTAAACTGTTTCGCAAAAGCACTACCACTGAGATCTAATTCTACTGTTAAGCCAAGATTGCGCAATTTTTGCGCTAAAATCAAGGCTTTGGCTTCAGCTTCACTTCCACGGGACACCAGATAAAAGTCTGGTTGTTTACTGGCAAGAGAGCGTTTTTGTTGTAATAATATTATCAACCTTTCTAGTCCAATTGCCCAACCTACCGCGGGAGTATCAGGTCCTCCTAATTCTTGCACTAATCCATCGTAACGTCCACCCCCACAAACAGTAGCTTGCGCACCTAAATCCTGAGATTGAATTTCAAAAGCGGTATGAGTATAATAATCTAAACCTCTCACTAAGCAGTGATTGAGTTCATAACCAATACCTAAATCGGTCAACAGTTGTTGTACCCGATCAAAATGTTCTCGGGATTGTTGACTTAAATAGTCAATGATTCTCGGTGCATTTTGAGCTATTTCTTGAGTTTTACTGTCTTTACTATCAAGAATTCTCAAAGGATTATTTAAGAGACGTACTTGTGAGTCTGAGTCTAATTCTTGTTGATAGGGGGTTAGATAATCTATTAAAGCTTGACGATATAAACTGCGATCTGCTAATGTTCCTACGGAATTAAGGGCTAAGTGTAGATTAACTAAACCAAGATTGCGCAATAAATCTGTAGCGATGGCGATCGCTTCTACATCTCCTCTGGGGTCATTTGTTCCGAGTAATTCTAACCCTATTTGGTGAAATTGTCGTTGACGTCCCGCTTGGGGACGTTCGTAGCGAAACATTGGACCTGTGTACCAGAGTCTTTGTACTCCACCACTACTATAAAGGTTATTTTCGATAAAAGCCCGAACCACTCCCGCTGTTCCTTCAGGACGTAGAGTTAAGGAACGATCGCCTTTATCTAGGAAAGTGTACATTTCTTTCCCCACCACATCTGTATTAGTACCGATTCCTCTTTCAAACAAGGAAGTTTGTTCAAAAATGGGTGAGCGAATTTCTTGATAACAAGCTTGGCTAAAGATTTGGCGCGCGGTTGTTTCTACCTCTTGCCAATAACCTACCTCTGTAGGTAAAATATCTTTTGTTCCTCGTATAGCTTTAATAATCGTCATTTCAGATAGATTCTTGTTTCCCCAAAGGTTATACCCTGTACCTTTTTTATAGAGTATATCATGATTGAAGGTCTAATTAGCTTAGTCTAGCGTATAAATAGGCGATCGCTTCTGGTATGATTGAACGTACACCCGCACTAGAAGTCCACCAAGTTTGAGGATCATAAAACTCAGGAGGATGAGCGATCGCCCCTACTTTCCATTCAGGTTGGAGAGTTTGACGATAAAGTAACCAACTTCTGCGCGTGTGTACATCCCAAGAATAAATATTAACACCTTTAATAGGTTCAGAATAGTTTAACAACCAATCTCTGACGGTTAAAGCTGCGCTTTGAGTACGGTTGATTGCTACTACTGGTGAAGGAATAGAGATAATCTTACTTTGCTCAAAACCTAACGCAACTAAGGTAGCTGCAGCTAAATCAGCAAAATTTTTATATTCACAGAGAAAATGACCCTTGATTAGGGGTGATCCTGTCGTAATGATTAATTGATAATTACCTCGATAAAATTCGGTGATCGCTCCGATCATCACATCATCACTTACCCAACCCTCTACTAATAAGATCTCAGCTTCTACTGGTTGTCTTGGCGCTAAAAAAGGGTGAATTTTCACAACCATTAACCCAGTAATTAAAACTAAAACTAATCCTACTACTAACCAACCTAAAGGAGTTAAACCCCATTGAGGTTGATAACTAAACAAACCCCAAAAGCTAGTTACTTCACACATTTTGTTGCTTAAGATAAGCAAATACAGATTTATCACCAATATCAGGGGGAATAGCTTGGGTTAATTTTCTGAGCACAAAGATCATAAATAGAATAGCCCAAAACCCCAACAAAATTTTCTCTACAGTCACGGATAAAACACCCACCAGATGACCTAACAATAATAAAGGAACAAGGGGAGTTAATAATTTGGTTTCTAAACGCGCAAAACAAAAACCCTCTTTGAAATAGATACCAGTTAAAGCAGCGAAACTAAAACCTATTCCTAACAAAGTCAGAGGATGATTGTACACGTAGAGAGCTAAAGACTCTGGACTAGTATAGATTAGCACAACACCTGTTAACGTTCCTATCAACCAAAATAATTGTAAAAGACGCTTCAGAGGTGCTAAATATACGTGGATAGTTACCAAACTGATACCTAACCCTAGAGAAAATAAACCAAATAGTGGAGTTAACCAACTCACGAACTTTGAACCAGTTAATAAGACAATCAGAGTGGCGATCGTTAAACAAACCGCTGCTAAACTCAACCCGAGACGATAGATAATGACTTCTAGGCGATCGCGTTGATTAATGGAAAATTCCCCGAATTGTCCTTGATAGACTTCTGATTCTCCAGTACTTTGATATACAACCATAATCTAGAGATTTAAATTAAGATCTTGTTATACTTACTTTATAATGTTTTCGCTGGATTTAGCCATGTGTATCTGTGTTAACTGTTACTTCGTTGACCGTTGCAACACCTATTATGCTGTTGAGACGCAACACCAACAACCACACTTAACCGAAACCCCCAATTTTGAACCACAAGAACCCACAATTAACGTCAATATTCGCACTCAAGACGATTATATCGAGATGGAATGGGATGTAGTCGGTTGTCAAAGCTTTTTAGAAGAAAAAGGAAAATGGGCAAAATTACGCCCAGGAGAAGCCATTCCTACTTAAGTCTAAGGACCTGAAAAAATAGCCTCTTCTACATCCTCTCTAGTCAAAGAATATTTAAAAGCTCTTTTAATCTCTGTGGGATTATTAACCGTTGGCGAATACTGTACCACTATTTCTTCGATATCTAAATAGATTTGAACTGACCAATTTAGTTGAGTCAGAGTCCAACGATTGAGTTCCTGAGAATCTTGTTCACAACCCATGTTCTCCAGCCATTTTTCAATTGCAAAGAGAGGATGATTATAGAGGGGGGTATCTGCACTAGGTAAAACCATAATAGCTAATTACTCATGATTGGATAAGGTTTACTGTTTTTATTTTATGGTAAGGTAATTTAAAATATTAAAAGTTACTTTTATATTGTTAAGTCTTGACTTTGCTACAGTTTAGTCTATTTTACGATTTTCTAGGCAATATTTACTCTTGTTGTTATCAGTTTGAGTCATAAAAATACTATAAGTTATACAAATACTGTCAAGTATCTAGTCTTTTTAAAGCAAGTATTTGAGACATAATTACAACTATTAAAACCCCATAAACTGCAAATTTAAAGAGTTTTTAAAGATTTTTATTTTGACTAGACAAAAAAGTAATTGTGTGTGAATATAGAGAAAAGAAAAAAGCAAAAAGAAACCCCTGAGTGACGAAAGCTACTCTAAAGGCTCCTTGCTAAAACACACTTATTCTCTGATCTTACCATGAAAACCAAAAATCGTCTAGCTACTTTATTAGCTGTTGCCACCGCCAGTACCGCTTCTGTTTTATTAGTTGCTCCTGCTCAAGCTATCGAAATTACCCCAGGAAGTAATATTGGTTTTACCTTTACAGATGGTAATTTTTTAGATCAAATCGGTCAACCTACCTTATCTATTGATATCAACACCCCTGGTAGAATTTCTTTTGCTACTGGTGATTTCGCTAGCATTTTTGATTTAAGTGCAGGAGATGAAGAGCCATCAAGCTTTAGCAATAATTTTGAGTTAACCCTATCAGGCTCTAATCCTGGTTCAGGAACTTCTAGTGATCCATGGAGATATCTAGTTAATCAGGAAGAAAGATTCCACTTTAACACTCCAGAAGGTATTTTAGAATTTGTGATTCCTGCAGGTACTAATTTTGTTGGGATTAGCAGTGGAACATCTGCTGAGTTAGAGTTGTGTGATGTTTGTTTTGGACAACCTTTTTGGAGACATAATGGTGATACAAGTCCTGCTACTTCCACACTTCAGCTAGGCGTATCTGGCTTAACTGCATCTTCTCAAGGCAGTGGTACTTCTGAGGTTGTTCCCGAACCAACTACTATTCTAGGAACTATGGTGGTGTTAGGTTTTGGTGGATTCTTAAAGAATCAGAAAAATAAACAAAACAACTAGTTTAACCAACTAAAAATCTCAAAAATTAAGTGCGATCGCTCTTTATCTTACGGGTAGCGATCGCCATTTTTTTAGGCTATAGCGCTACTTGACAAGGGAATAGGGAAGATGGGGAAGTAGGCAGGGTATAGTATATAGTAATAATAACACCGAACTCCTCCCTACTCTCTACGAACACCTAATTATCTTTCTCAAGCTAGAGCAAAATAAGTTATAATAGAGACTTTGTCTGATTAGACAAATCCATTAGGAGATAGATAATAGCCATGGCGAAAAAAATACAAGTTCTTTTAAACAAAGGCGTAAATAAACTAGGTAAAAGAGGAGATGTCGTAGAAGTAGCTCCAGGTTACGCACGTAACTATTTGATTCCTACAGGTTCTGCTATTGTAGCGACTCCTGGAGTACTTAGACAAGTTGAACAAAGACAAGAAAAAGAACGTCAACGTATTCTAGCAGAGAGACAAGCAGCCGAAGCCCGTAAAACCGCTTTAGAAACCATCGGACGTTTTGTGTTACGTAAGCAAATGGGTGAAAATGAAGCGATTTTTGGTACGGTTACTACCCAAGATGTAGCCGAATCCATTAAACAGATGACTAACCAAGAGGTAGAGAGACGTAATATTACTATCCCTGATATTAATAAAATCGGTTTCTATAAAGCAGAAGTTAAGTTACATCCTGAAGTTTCAGCAACCATTGAAATTCAAGTTGCTCCCCTTTAATCTGGGTTAACAACGGGCGCTTTTTTAAGCTTTGGTTGATGAGATAAATAATTGATTTTAGTATAGAACTGTTAAAATACTCTTAGATGATCTAGGGGTATTTTTTTAGTCTCGTGTAAAATGAGCTAGAGTGAAAGAAAAAACCTTTTGGGAAAATGACAGGGTCTCAATACCAACAATACTATAACACTGAAGCAGTACAAGAGATTTTACAAATAGCGATCGCCCGAAAAGGAGAACAAGGAGATTTATCTCGGGAACAACTCTGGGAAATCGCCGCAGAATTAGATATTCAACCAGAATATATTCAAGCTGCAGAACAAGACTGGTTAAATCGTCAACAGGTAAACCTCAAAAAACAAGAATTTGACCTCTATCGTAGAGAAGAACTCAAACAAAGTCTAGGTAAATATATTATAATCAATGGATTTTTAATCACCATTAATCTACTTAGTGGAGGTACATTATCATGGTCATTATATATAATACTATTTTGGGGAGCAGGAATATCCCTAAAAACCTGGAAAACCTTACAAACAAACGGTAAGATATACGAGCAAGAGTTTGAACGCTGGTATATTAGACAAGAAGTCAAGCGATCGCTAGGTAACTTCTGGCTTTGGACAAAAAAAACTTGGCAAGTATTAACTAGTGATGGATAACATAAATATAAACTTGTAAAAAAAAGAATGCAGCCAACAGATCCAAATAAATTTACAGAACAAGCTTGGGAAGCAATCGTTAAATCTCAAGACGTAGCGCGTTTATATAAAAATCAAAATCTAGAAGTAGAACACGTAGCCTTAGCACTAATCGAACAAACAGGACTATGTCCGAAAATACTTAACAAAGCTAACATAGATATACCTCGTTTAAAACAACAGCTAGAAACATTTACTAATAGACAAGGAAAATTACCAGGAATAGATCAACTCTATTTAGGACGTAGTCTAGATGTCATGTTAGATCGCGCCGAAGCTTGTCGAATTAGTTGGCAAGATGAATATATCTCAGTAGAACATTTATTAATAGCTTTCGCTGAAGATGAACGTATTGGTAAACGAACCTTACGCAATTTTAATACAGATCCTCAAGACCTAGAAACACACATCAAAGCAGTCAGAGGAACACAAAAAGTAACCCAAAAAAATCAAGAAGAACAATACGACGCACTAGGTAAATACGGTCGAGACTTGACCGAAGAAGCAAGAGCAGGTAAATTAGACCCAGTTATCGGTAGAGAAGAAGAAATCAGAAGAGTAATTCAGGTACTCTCACGTAGATCAAAAAATAACCCAGTACTAATCGGTGAACCAGGAGTAGGCAAAACAGCGATCGCCGAAGGATTAGCCCAACGTATCGTTAACGGAGACGTACCAGAATCACTCAAAAACCGTCAACTAATCTCCCTGGATATGGGAAGTCTGATCGCAGGGTCAAAATACCGCGGAGAATTTGAAAGTCGTCTCAAAAACGTCCTCAAAGAAGTCATCGAATCCGACGGACAAATAGTCTTATTTATAGATGAGTTACATACAGTAGTAGGTACAGGTTCAACTCAAGGAGCATTAGACGCAGGAAACCTCCTTAAACCCATGTTAGCCAGAGGAGAACTGCGCTGTATTGGTGCAACCACCCTCGATGAATATCGCAAACACATCGAAAAAGACGCAGCCCTAGAAAGACGATTTCAACAAGTATATGTCAAACAACCGAGTATAGAAGATACTATCTCCATTTTACGGGGACTAAAAGAAAAATACGAAGTTCACCACGGTGTCAAAATAACCGATTCAGCTTTAGTAGCAGCAGCAACACTATCCCAACGCTATATCACCGATAGATTTTTACCAGATAAGGCGATCGACCTAGTTGACGAAGCAGCAGCACAGTTGAAAATGGAAATCACCTCTAAACCAGTAGAATTAGAAGATATAGATCGCCGTTTAATGCAATTACAGATGGAGAAACTCTCCTTAGCAGGAGAAGAAAAACGTCTAGTAACCACCATAGATAGACCAGCGAAAGAACGTTTAGAACGCATAGAACAGGAAATAGCCACCCTAGAAGCCAAGCATAACAACCTAGACGCCCAATGGCAAGGAGAAAAACAACTCCTCGAAGCTATTAATAACCTCAAAGAAACAGAAGACCAACTTAGAGTTCAAGTGGAGCAAGCAGAAAGAGCATACGAACTCAATAAAGCAGCCCAATTAAAATATGGTAAACTAGCCAATCTACAAAGAGAAAGAGAAGCTAAAGAAGCAGAACTATTAGAACTACAATCTCAAGGATCAACCCTGTTAAGAGAAGAAGTCACCGAAGGAGATATCGCCGAAATAGTCGCTCGTTGGACAGGTATTCCCCTCAGTCGTCTCTTAGCTTCAGAAAAACAAAAATTACTAGAACTAGAAACTCATCTACACGAAAAAGTCATCGGACAACAAGAAGCAGTAGCCGCGGTAGCAGCGGCTATACGACGAGCTAGAGCAGGTATGAAAGACCCCGGTCGTCCCATCGGTTCTTTTCTGTTTATGGGTCCAACTGGAGTAGGTAAAACAGAATTAGCCAGAGCGATCGCCCAATTTCTCTTTGATAGCGAAGAAGCTTTAGTCAGAATCGATATGTCTGAGTATATGGAGAAACACGCAGTCTCCCGTTTAGTAGGTGCTCCCCCTGGTTACGTAGGTTACGAGGAAGGAGGACAACTATCAGAAGTGATTCGTCGTCGTCCCTATTCCGTTGTATTACTTGATGAAGTAGAGAAAGCACATAAAGACGTCTTTAATATCCTCCTGCAAGTACTCGATGACGGGAGAATCACCGACTCTCAAGGAAGACTAATCGATTTTCGGAACACCATTATTATTATGACTAGTAACCTCGGTAGCGAACATATCCTCAATTTGGCTGCTGATGACGAAGATTACGAAAAAATGAGGAAATTAGCCCTGTCTGCTTTAAGAACTCACTTTAGACCCGAATTTCTCAACCGTATCGATGATTTAATTATCTTCCATACCCTTAAACGAGAAGAATTGCGGGAAATTATTACCCTACAATTACAAAGAATTCAACGACTATTAGCAGAACAACAGCTACAATTCGAGTTATCAGAGCAAGCTAAAGATTATCTAGTTAACGTAGGTTATGACCCCAATTATGGCGCACGTCCCCTCAAAAGAGCAATACAACGAGAGTTAGAAAATCCCCTCGCTACTAAAATACTAGAGGATACTTTTACTCCAGGCGATCGCATTTGGGTAGATTGTGTAGATAATCAACTAGATTTTAAAACCTTACCAGTAATAAAAGTAGAGGAATCTAATGATATTGATTTAGTTAAAAATTCCTAACAATCATACATTAGGGCTCATTTCATTGGCCTGGGCGAAAAAATAATTAATTCTTCATTCTTCCCTTGATAAAATTTATGTTTTCAACCCTATTATTTGACCTTGATGGAACATTAGTTAATACCGATTCGGTTCACTTTTTAAGTTGGCAAAAAATCTTACGCCGCTACAATCTAAACATTGATATAGATTTCTTTAATCAGTATATTTCAGGTAAACATAATCCCGACATAGTCAAAACAATTCTCCCTCAATTATCATCAGCAGAAAGTCAAGCAATAATTAGAGAAAAAGAGGCTGATTATCGTAACTTAATCGCTGATAAAATTGAGCCATTACCTGGATTACATGAATTTTTAGCTTGGGCAAAATCTCTTAATTTTAAATTAGGTTTGGTTACTAATGCGCCGAGACTAAACGTTAATTTACTTATCAATTCTTTAGGTTTAAACGATACCTTTGATGTGATGATTATCGGAGAAGATTTACCCTTAACTAAACCCCATCCTTTCCCCTATCAAGAAGCTTTAAATCAATTAGGCGTAAATAACTCAGAAGCGTGCTCGCGCGGCGAAATCCTTCGGGTAGCGTTTGAAGACTCTCCCGCAGGTGTTATGTCAGCTGTAGGAGCGGGAATTACCACAGTAGGTGTTCTTTCCTCTCACTCCTCTGATACTCTACTTAAATTGGGTGTTAACTGGGTAATCGAAGACTTTCGAGATGCAAATTTAGAACGTTTAGGCTATAGTTGGAGGGGAAAAATTAAGAATTAGGAATTAGGCACTCTTAGTGACACCTAAAACCTAATACCGAACCCCACAACTAGGAAAGATAAGTATAACTTCTGAGACTATTCTCATAGTTTTCTAATAGTAATTGTGCTTCTGTAAGAGTTAAACGTTGTTCGCTGACGGCTTTTTCGGTACTATGACGTAAGGTTTCTACTAAATTTTCAGCGTCATATTGTACATAACTGAGCACTTCTTTAATGGTATCACCTTTGACTACGTGTTCTATCTGGTAACCTTTGGGTGTCATTTGAATATGAACAACGTTAATATCACCAAAGAGGTTATGGAGATTGCCCATAATTTCTTGATACGCTCCTACTAAAAACATACCGAGATAATAGTTATCTCCCTCTCCCTGAAAAGGATGTAATTCTAAGACGGGTTTAACATCCCAAAGGTCAATAAATTGGTCGATTTTACCATCACTATCACAAGTAAGATCTGCTAAGATACCTCTAGCGGTTGGTTGTTGGTTCAGTCGATGAATGGGCATAATCGGAAATAGTTGATCAATAGCCCAGGTATCGGGAGCAGATTGAAAGATAGAGAGGTTAATATAATAGATTGAGGCGAGATTTTTCTCTAAATCCTCTAAATCATCGGGTACGTATTCTTGAGTTTGAGTAATTTGACTAATACGTTGACAACAACTCCAATAAAGTTGCTCTGCTTTGGCTCTTTGTTGTAAGTTGAGATAACCAAAGTTAAATAGACTAATAGCTTCGTCTTTGAATTGAATCGCGTCGTTATAAGCTTCTTGATAGTTTTGCTCGTCTATTGATTGGTAAGTATCCCAAAGGTTGCGAATAATCAGATGTTCTTTTTCTTCTGGTGGTGTAGGTAAATGGGGGGAGACTTCTGAGGTAGCTAAAACGTCAAAAATTAGTACTGATTGATGAGAAGCGATCGCTCTACCACTTTCACTAACTATAATAGGTGCATCTACATTTCTTTGTTCGCAAGCTTCTTTAATTTCGGCGACAATATCGTTAGCATAGTTTTGCATATTATAGTTTTTCGAGGCGTGAAAGTTGGTTTTTGAACCGTCGTAATCTACCGCTAAACCTCCTCCTACGTCTAGATATTGCATATTTGCTCCTAAGTTGGCTAATTCTACGTAGATTTGGCTAGCTTCTCGGATAGCTGCTTTAATTACCCCAATCGCCGAAATTTGTGAGCCGATATGAAAGTGTAGCAGTTGCAGACAATTGAGCAACTCTGCTTGTTTGAGGGTATTTACTCCTTGAAGAATTTCTGGTACAGTTAAGCCAAATTTAGCGCGATCGCCTGTTGATCCTCCCCAACGTCCAATTCCTTTAGTACTCAGTTTAGCGCGCATTCCTACTATTGGCTCTATTTGTAATTTTTCCCTAATCTCAATGACTAAGTCTAATTCTTGGAGTTGTTCGATAATGATAATGACTTTATGACCGAGTTTTTTCGCCAACAGAGCGGTTTCGATGTATTCTTTATCTTTATAACCATTACAGATTAAGAGGGTATCCTGAGAGCTATCTAAGAGGGTTAGTGCGATCATTAATTCAGGTTTTGAACCCACTTCTAAGCCAAATTGATAGGCTTTACCGTAGTGTACTAATGACTCTACTATATGACGGTGTTGATTGCATTTGATGGGATAGACACCACGATAGAGGTTAGGATAATTATAACGGGCGATCGCTTTAGCGAAACAACTATTGAGTCTTTCAATGCGATCGGCTAGAATATCAGAGAAGCGTATTAAGATGGGTAATCCTATTTTGCGCTTACCTAAACCCTCTATTAACTGATATAAATCTAATGAGCCACCGCGATCACCTTTGGGTGATACTGTGATATTTCCTGCGGAGTTAATAGCAAAATATGGCTCACCCCATCCTGCTATTCTATATAATTTCTCACTATCTTCGATTGTCCACTTTTGTGCTTCTTGTACAACCTGTTCTAATTCTTGAGCATTAGCGACCATTTTTACTACCTCCCTGCAGAAAATTTTCTCAAACCTTGATGATAACATTTATTAACGGTTAGATCCTCGTAGATTAGCGGTTGTTAAATCAACTCGATTGAGATTAGTTTTGCGTAAGTTTGTCCAGCGTAAATCTGTGTGATTAAGTATGGCATAATCTAGATTAACATCTACTAAATAAGCGCTATTGAGATGAGCTTCTGTTAGATTAGCCCCTGTTAAAATAGCTTGATATAAATAAGCATTTAATAACTCGGCTTGATGTAAATTAGCTTTAGTTAAATCTGCTTGGATTAAGTTAGCTTTAATTAAATTAGTTTCACTTAAATTAGCTCTAATTAGTTTAGTTTGACTCAATTCAGCTTCTCTGAGATTAGCTTGTCTGAGGTTAGCGGCGATTAAATTAGCTCCGCTTAAATCAGCGTAATGTAAGTTAGCTTGTCTTAAATCTGTTCCCATTAAATAACTTTCGGTTAAGATAGCATTACTCAAATTAGCACCAATTAAATTAGCATTACTTAAGTCAGCTTTACTCAGATTAGTGCAGGATAAATTAACCTGACTAAGATTAATATTACTGAGATTAACTCCAGCTAAATCCAGTTGACTTAGATCTTTTTGAGTAAGCAAATGATTTAAGTTGATCACTATTGTTGTGCTCCCTGAGACTCTATCCTTCCTGGTAAATTTTCTAAAGCTACTAAAACAGCGCTAGCTGCTGCCATAATATCCCTTTCTTGACCACCTAGATACAATCTACCAAAACTACCGACGGAATTTATCTGTAAAATATTAATTAAGGCTGCTTTTTCAGCTTCATTAGCTGCTATAGACGCATAAGCTGCGGGTTGAACCTCTAAAACATAGAGAGTTTCTCCCGCTAAAATCATTTGTCCACGACGATTGCGGTTAATTAATTGTGCTTGGTTAGCGTCTATATTACGAATAATTTGACTAGAAACAACTTGAGGTTTAAGACAGTCTTTTTGAGTAACTCCTAAAAAATCTAAGATAGCTCTTCCTGCTGCTTTAGTTTCTCCTTGTTTGCTAGAATGTATCTCTAGAAGTCCGTAAAGACGTTCCACAAATAATACTCCTGGACGAACCACGGCTGATTTAAGTGCTATATCAGTGATACGATTAATTTCAATACCAGGAGAAACTTCTATCCAAAGGGAGGCATCCCCTGGTAAAGGTAAAAATCCTAATGCGACTGTACCAATATAAGCTGCGTGTTGTGGTTGCAAGTTATCTAGATAGACATAACTACGCAATTCGACTCCCAATGTTATTACTCCTTGTCTAAAGTTATCCCCTGTACAATATTACTGGTTACTTGAGATGAAATTATGGAAAATATGGAAAATAACCCGATTGTTTCTTGGGTATCTCCTTGGTTAACTCCTATTGTTTACTTTTTAGCCCGTCGATTGGTTTTACCCTTTTATTTTAGTAAGATTCATATTTCTGGACAAGAACATATTCCTAAAAGTGGTGGAGTCATTATTACTCCTACTCATCGTTCTCGTTGGGATGCTATTATTATCCCCTATGCTACTGGTTTAAATGTTAGTGGGAGACATCCTCGCTTTATGGTGACTTCCACAGAGTTAGAAGGGTTTCAGGGGTGGTTGATTAGACGTTTAGGGGGTTTCCCTGTAGATATAGAGCGTCCTAGTGCAGATAGTTTAGATTATGGTAAGGCAATTTTGGCTAATCAAGAAATGTTAGTGGTTTTTCCCGAGGGAGGAATTTTTCGGGATGTGAATGTTCATCCTCTCAAAAGAGGTGTAGGTAAAATGGCTTTAGAGGTGGTTAGTGATCATCCTGAATTAGAGTTACGAATCTTACCTGTGAGTATTAAATATACCGAATCTTTTCCTCAAAAAGGTTGTGAAGTAACAGTCACAATTGGGGAATCTCTCAAGGTGACTGATTATCAAGATTCCTCAATTAGAAAAGGATCTCAAAAACTTACCCACGTTTTAGAAACTAATCTTAGAGATTTGCACGATGAACAACAGGTTAAGGAGATAAACTAGTTTGGGGAAGATAACTAGAGGTAAGAAAGGCGATCGCTTTGAGATATTGGGGATCAGCTTGAGTAGCTAATAAAGAGGGGTCATTACTGATGATTAATTCTTCTGTTTGAGTTAATTCTACGGGTATATCAGGGTTAATCCCTTTTTTATTGATATTAGTACCACTAGGAGGATAATAGCGAGAAATAGTAACAGCTAACCCTGAACCATCAGAGAGGGTATGTACCGATTGTACTGTACCTTTACCAAAGGTGCGAGTTCCTACTAGGGTTGCTCTACCGTTTTCTTGGAGTGCACCTGCTAAAATCTCACTAGCACTAGCGGAGTAACCATCTACGAGAATTACTAGGGGTAAATCGGTAATCGCTGTTCCATTGGCGAAAATCTCTGTATAACCACATTCTGCTTCAGGAGTTGAACAGGTTTGAGGTTGATCTAGGGTTTTAACGATTACTCCTTCTTCTAACCATAACCGCGCAATATCTACACTAGCGTATAATAGTCCTCCGGGATTACCGCGTAAATCTAAGACAAATGCTGTGACTCCTGCATCTGAGAGATTTTCGATCGCTTCTTTCATTTGTTCAGCTGCGTGGGAGCTAAATTCATCGAGTTTGATATAGCCGATGAGCATATTACCTTCTTGTTTAACGTTATAGGTTAAAGAGGGTAATTCTATTTGAGCACGGGTAACGGTTAGTTGTATAACCCCTTCTCCTTCACGATAGATTTCTAATTCTACATCTGTACCTATTTCCCCGCGAATCGCTTGTGATGCTTGATCAATACTCATTAAAATGGTGTTTCTACCGTCAATTCTTCTGAGGCGATCGCCTGGTTGAATTCCTGCTGCTTCTGCGGGTGAATTTCTGACAGGCTCAACTACTACTAATTCTTTACTTTGAGAGTCAATTTCAATGGTAATCCCTATCCCTGTGATTTCTCCAGAGGTTTGATTAGTCAGAGATTCAAACTCTTTAGGCTCTAAAAAACGTGTATAGGGATCGCCTAATTGTTTAAGAGTCTCCCGAATGGTGCGGTAAGCTTCTTCAGGGGAGCTATAATCACGTTCGAGCAATTCTTGTCTAAGGTATAACCAATCGACGTGATTAAAGTCTTTATCGACGAATTCGTTGTTGACAATTTGCCAAACTTCATCCACGACGATTTTAGGACTATCTTCTAGCTTAGCTTGAGCGAATTGAGGGGTATTGACAGTAACTAAAGAGCCAATGACTAGGGAAGTTAAAACCCTATTGGAAACTAGCAAATTTTTTAAAAACTGATTCATAAACAGCTGTCTTTAAGTTGAGCTTAGGGAATATCGGGTTAACCTAATCCTCTAACTTAAATTTTAGCTCAAACTTAAAAAAATGCGATACCCCAACCCGATAAACTTAAGATTGGGGATTAACCAAGTTATTGCAGTTTTGGTTTAGAATTATTACCGCGACGAGTTAGAGATTTTTTCGACTCACCCTCTTTGTAATCAGAGTCTTGAGTCGAATCATTGTCACCATAAACGTCTAAATATAATGATTGTTTATTGGCGATTGCTGCTGCGTTTAAAACCGTGTGAATAGCTCTGAGATTGCGACTTCCACGACCGTAGATATGTCCTTTTTCTGCTGTATTAACGGCTACTCTCAACCAAACTTTTCCTGTGCTGTCTAATTGTTCACAATCCATACTGATTGACTCTGGAGGATTGAGAAGTGGTTCAAGCAGAAAACAAAGTAACTTTGAATAATCAGGCATTTAGTTGCTCAAAAACTTGTGCTTTACGGAGAATGCTACGTACTGTTTCTGTTGGTTGAGCACCTTGTTTGAGACGCTCTACGATCGCAGGAACATTTAATCTAGTTTCATCGGTTCGAGGGTTATAAAAGCCTAGTTCTTCGATGGCTCTTCCATCGCGACGACTAGTACTGTGCATTGCTACTATTCTATAGCTTACTTGTCCTTTTTTGCCGATTCTTTTTAAGCGTAATTTAACCATTGTTTCACTATTTTAGCTGCAACCTATTATTATAACCCTAAATCCCTAATAAGCAACAACTTATTGACGATTGTAGGGGAGTTTAGCTAACAACATCCCTAGGGCACAGGTGTTTGTAATACCAGCAAACATTAAGCCACTACCGACAAACCCACTTAATAACAGAAACCAAGGCGAAACAAAAGCCCCTAATATAGTTCCTGTTAAGACTAAAAAGCCTGCTACTATTTGCACTTGACGCATTAAGCTAATTGGGGCATTTTTGTCAACTATGGTAGGATATCCTGCTTGTTTCCAAGCAATTAGACCATCTTTTAAATGAGTTACTTCCTCATAACCCTGAGAAAATAATTTTTGTGCAGCTTGGGTAGAACGATTACCAGTGCGACAATATAACACTACTTTTTTAGTTGAGTCTTGGGGGATTTTTTGTGGGTCAAAATTAGAGAGAGAGACTAGTTGAGCATCAGGGATACGTTCTCCTCTGTATTCAGGGGATTCGCGCACATCAATCAGGGTTACCTTTTCTTCTTCTAACCATTGTTTGAGGGTTGAAGCGTCTATAGTTTGCAGATTTTTTGCAGAGGTTGTTGTTGTCATGATTTAAATATTTACAGTTACTTTGCCACAGAGTTGATTAGCGGGAACAGCTTCAGCTATCTTTTGAGGATCCGGTAGGTTTAAGTTATTCATTAACTCAATAAAACTTTCTCGGGTTTGACCTAAGAAACGAGGATTATATTGTTTTTCTTCTTTGATGGTGGAGACGGTAAAACCTCGATAGTCATGACCAGGATAGACTAGGGTTGGGGAGGGTAAGGTAAATAGTCTTTTGGTGATATGGTCATATAATGTACCTGCATCTCCACTTTGAAAGTCGGTACGTCCACAACCTCGAATTAAGAGAGAATCTCCTGTTAAGACTCTATCCTGATTGACTAGGTAAGAGTTATGACTATCAGTATGTCCTAAGGTGGCGATCGCTTTGACTACAATCTCACCTATGGTTAACTCTTCGCCATTTTTGATCATTCTATCAGCACAATCTACTTGAGCATTTTCGGGTACAATTCCTAAACATCCTGTTAATTCCCGTAGTTTTCCTGCTCCAGTAATGTGATCTGCGTGAATATGTGTCTCTAAACAATAACCCAGGGTTAATCCTAACTCCTGAATTAATTTTAGATCTCGTTCTACTTGTTCTAAGACTGAATCTACCAATACAGCTTCTCGGGTTTGTGTATCTGCAATTAGATAAGTATAGGTACTGGTTTGAGGATCAAATAATTGACGAAATAACATTTTCACCTTCTTTTATTCATTATATAAATATATAGTAATTTATTTATTCAATTTTAGCAACCTTTTCAGGAAACATTTCTAAAGATTCTCCTGCATTTTTCCAACCTCGAATACTAGGAGGAAAACCCCTAACGTTACTGTATCCCAATAATTGTAAGGTAGTTACTCCGATTCCTGTGCGGTAACCAGTAGAACAATAGAGAATTACGGGTCTTTTCTGGGGTATTTGAGTCAAATTGTCGGTTAGACTCCCTAAGGGAATGTTAATCGCTCCTGGAATATGTCCTGTCAGATATTCAGAAGGTTCTCGAACATCAATAAATAAAGCATTATCAATCTTTTTGAGTTTGTCTATTTTTTGAATAGTGTAATAGTCTCCAGGAAGAGTAGAGAGAAACTGATCAATCGTTTCTAGTATCTCTTGAGAAGGAGTAGCTGTATTTAGGGGTAAAGAGAAAGCATTACCAGAAAGTAAGCACAAACAACAAGCGATCGCCAAAATAAAACTCTTCAAAATCATCAAGTCATCCTAGCCATAATTGCTGCAAATAAAGGAATAAGACTAAAACCCAATAATTCCCCTTTAATCATCCAACTAATCCGATGGACTTGGGGTAATTCTAGGGATGGGGGTTTTTCCTCTGCTAAAGTTTTAAACCAGAAGATAAAAGTAATGGTGGGATAGAGAGACAAAATACTAACCACGATAAAGATACCCATCTTAGTCCAGAAAAAAGGATTATGGAGATAATATTCTGATCCTTTACCAAAATACATTACCCGCAGAATTCCTGTAACTAAAATAGTGGTTGCTGAGATACCATAGACAACATCAGCAAAAGCTACTCTTTTAGCTTCAGTCAGACTCATGTCTTTTTTAAAATTAAATAATTCAATTCCTAAAGCGCCAAAACTGAGCATCAAGCCCAAATAATGAAAGTAAGCTACAATAGCACTTGTCCAATTCATCTGTTTATTTACTTAAACTTAATAACTTGAGATTTTCTAAATCTTGTTGCTGCTTTTCTAGTTGAATAGCCAGAGAGTTACAAACAATGTCACAGAGAGAAAAAACTACGGGGTTAGAAATCTCATAAATCACGGTTACTCCCTGTTGTGAACGAGATAATAAGCGAGCATCTGTCAGTAATTTTAAGTGTTTAGAAACATTAGCTTGACCTAATCCGGTAGCTGCGACGATTTGGCTGACATTTTTAGGTCCTGATTTTAAGGTACAGACTATTTGTAGGCGCGTTACTTCCGAAAGAAGTTTAAAGAAATCCGCAACCATATTGAGGGAATCAGGAGAAAGATGAGATAATTCACAATCTTGGGTTTTTTGAGTCATGGTTTTTGGGACTTAGTTTAAACTATTTAATTATATAACTAATTTAGACAAAACTGATTTAGTAGAGACGATATGTTTATCAAGTCCGAGTTTATGGGGTTTTATACCCATAGCTAACCCGATTAACTCAGTGATCTGACGGGGTGACAGGGTAGCTAAAAAGCTTGTGGAGATTAAGGTCTGGGTCGGGCGAGCGCGGAAAAAATTAGTCAAAAATTTTCTTCTTATTGAGAATTAAGCTAATGATAATCATTTTATTTTTGTCCAGGATAACCAGAAGTTAGTCGTTGAGTATTGGCTTTAGAACCTTCCAAGTTATAGCCACCAGTTTTACAATTTGTTTTTTCTCTTCTTGTAGATTGACTAAAAAATCAATCTTCTTTGAGGCGGGTTGTTAGCGATCGCGCCATAATTGTTTTGATTGGACTATGATTTTTAAGTCAACACTAAGGAATGTGTGGCGGTCTGCCCGCAGCGCTACGCGAGCGCCTTGAAATATCATTTTTTTTCTGGAGCATTCTCAATAAGCTGGAAAATTCTGACAATTTTCCAAGGAATAGTAACGACTGAACCTTAGTCTCAACCAAGGTTTCAACGAGCTTGTCACCCCGTCAGAGGTGCAAATATGACAAGAGGTGCATAACCATAGGGTATTACTCCAGATCGTCTCTCCTTCTAGGCGAATGTGAACTATTGTCGTCTCGATTGGGAAGGACTTTCTCTAGGTAAGATGTTTTCACTTGACATAATTTATTTGTAAAGATGGCTTTCTTTGTGCTAAATTTATTATATAACGATTTAGTAAAATTTGCCATGAAAATTTTTTCTTTAGTTTTATTGCTACTGAGTCTCTGCTTATTCCCTTTGACTGCTATGGCGATCGCAGACTCAAGTCAACTTGTGCGAGCAGTAGAGGAGATAGAATCCCTTGATACTATGCGCTCAAGCCTAGCTAGTGGCTTAAATAATCAATCAGAAACACCCGATCTACAAACCTTTAAGGAAGTCTGTAAACCTGTAGGAATGCGAGCTAAACAACTAAGCCAAGAAAACGGTTGGCAAGTCAAGCAAATTGCTAAAAAATATCGTAATCCCGTTCACGCTCCTAGTAATTTGTCAGAAACAATTGCTTTAGCTCAATTTGAGCAAAAACCTGAACTTATGGGCTTTTGGCAACAAGAAAAGGAGGGAACACATTATTATCGACGGATTAATGTAGAAGCTAGTTGTTTAGCTTGTCATGGGGCTAAAAATAGCCGACCTCCATTTGTTATGGATAAATACCCCCAAGATTTAGCTTTTGACTTCCAAGAGGGGGATTTACGAGGTATGTATTCGGTGTTTATTCCCCAATTACAACAAGCACTCCAGAATTAACTTAACTTCCGAAAGTCTTCAATCTCAGCATAACGGAGTGGGGATGAGTCCTCGATAGGTTCGACTAAATCTAAGCCCAAAATTTTTAATCCCCATTGTTCAAACCAGGGAACAGACATACCTAAACGCATTTTAGTTAGAAAGAATTGCTCAAATAGGGTTTTAGCCCAACTAACCCAACGTCCTTCTAAAGCAACAGATCTACGTCTTTTACCCGTCACTGGATCAGGGAGCACTTGATCCGCAATAAAGACAATACCGCGATCGCCAAAATCAGTAATACAAATAGCTGCTAAGGTAGGAGTAACTAAAGAACCAGAATGTTCTCCTAATCTAACTGCTAAATTATGAGCTACCGCCATACCCATCGCTTCGGTCATTTGTCCTGTTTTAGGGACTCCCGTAGGAATAGGTGTTTGTTCTGGGGGTTGTATTTTAACTACTACACCTGCTGCATAAATAGAATCAAAGTCGGGATGTTGATAAGTAGGTAAAACGGGGATAAAACCTTTTGCGTCGGCTAAATCGGAACGCGATCGCAGAAATTCTGGTCCTTGGAAAGAGGGTAAAATCATAGCATACTCAAAAGGAAAATCATGACCATCAGCAAGAGTAATGGTAGAGGGGTTAATTTTTGTGATCGCTGCATTTTCGATCACAGTTATTTGCTGCTTTTTGAGTAATTTTTCTACTAATTCTTGAGATTGACTCATACCACCGATACCTAAATGACCAACATAGGGTTCGGAAGTAATTAAGGTAATAGGAACTTGTGAACGTTTTCGGAGTTTTCTTAAACGCCATTCCGCTAATAAGGCGAATTCATAAGCAGGACCAAAACAACTCGCCCCGGGGACCGCACCAATTACTAATGGACCTGGATTGTCTAGAAACTTTTGCCAAGCTTGATCAGCCAAAGTTGCATGATGAGGATTACAGACAGATTGAGTATAACCATGTTCTGGACCTAAGCCTGGTATAGCTTGAAGATTTAAAGATGCTCCCGTAGCTATAACTACATAGTCATAGTTAATTAAGGTATGATTATCTCCAACGATTAGTTCTTTTGCATAAGGATCGATACTTTTGACCTTACCCTGCACCCATTCTATACCTTGACGACGAAGGATGGGTTCAATTTTTAACTGTACCTGAGATAATTGTTTTAGTCCTAAAGCTACCCAAGGTAAAGAGGGAATAAAGGTAAAAAAAGGAGTATCAGAAATTATGGTTACTCTGTGTTGAGAGGAGAGACGTTTTCTTAATTCGTACGCTGTAGGTAACCCCCCTATTCCTGCACCAATAACTACAATATGAGCCATGTAAATTTAGAGATAGTTTTTTGAAAATTAGTTTTATTTTATCATTAAATAGTTATATAATGTAACGTAAACAGTGAAAATATTGAGGTAAGAGATATGAAACAGTTATTTTTAGCTTTTCTATTAAGTGTAATGATTTTTTTAGGGATTAACCTAAGTTATGCTCAACCTGCTGAGGCTTTACTACGACAGATAGAAGAAACTCCAGGACAAGTCTTGTCTCAAAGTCGTAATAGTCTCAAGGATAGTACAGGTAATGCTTGGCAAGTAGTATTATTTAAACGAGTTAAAACAGGAGAAACAGAAACCCTTCACCTACGTTTAGTTGGTTTTCCCGACAAAACTAGTTTTCTCCATCCCCAAGATTTAAACATAACTACCTCCACAGGAGAAGTATTGACAGCTAAGGATATCCTAGCTAATAAATCTCCCGCAGCTAACGTAGGTGAATATGAGTTTCAAGAGATTTTATCTAACTTACCTGAGTCGGATTCTCTAGAGTTGAGTTTACCCCTAGAAAAACCCGTTACTATCTCTATACCCTTTCCCGTGGTGTTAGAATGGCTTACCCTTACTGAATAGATTATCAAAATGTTTACTATTACCTGGATTATTGGTCATCTGATTGCTATCTGTATTGGTATTAGCCTAGGTTTAATTGGGGGAGGAGGTTCGGTTTTAGCTTTACCTACTCTAGTTTATTTAATGAAAGTACCCCCAAAAGAAGCGATTGTGTTAACCTTAGTAGCTGTAGGTTCAGTTAGTTTACTAGGAGCAATTCCTCACTGGAAATTAGGCAACGTCAAGTTAAAAACAGCGGGTATTTTTGGCTTTTCTACCATGATTGGGGCTTATACAGGTGCTCGTTTAGCTACCCTTCCCATGGTTACAGAAACAATGCAGATGTTGCTATTTGCGTTCATGATGCTGATAGCTGCTGTGTTGATGATTATTAAAAGTAATAAACGTCATCAAGTTAAAGAAGATGAACTAGATTTATATCCAAAGCCAGTATGTCGCTATTGTTGGTTATGGTTAGTAACCGAAGGAATAGGAGTAGGAATACTTACAGGTTTAGTGGGAGTAGGGGGAGGATTTGCGATCGTTCCTGCTTTAGTTTTACTAGCTAAGTTACCGATGAAACAGGCGATCGGCACATCTTTACTGATTATTTTTATGAACTCTGTAGCTGGATTTTGGGGGTATTTTGGTCGAGTAGCGATCGACTGGAATTTGTTATTATCTTTTACGATCGCTGCCAGTTTAGGAATTTTAGCGGGAGCATATTTAGTCAAGTTTGTGCAAGCTAAACATCTCCAAAAGGCTTTTGGTTACTTTCTCTTAGTTACAGCTATGTTTGTGCTCTGGCAAAATCGCGAAGGTTATAAACCTGCAGAAGAAGCTAGGATAATGGAAACAAACAGAATAGCTAAATTGTACTAAGCTAATTACAAATCCCCGAAACCTTTTTTCTTTTTCTTCGGTTTTTTCGGTTTCTTACCTTGGTTAGGTGCTTGAGGGAGATTCCCACCCCCAAAGAGTCCACCCATACCCCCCATACCAGGTAAAGCTGGCATTCCACCTGTGCTCATTTGTTGCATCATAGAGCGCATTCTGGTAAAGTCAGTAACTAGTTTACTGATGTCTCTTTCTGCGAATCCTGAACCTTTAGCGATACGACGACGACGACTAGGAGATTTAGCGAGTAAATCGGGATTACTGCGTTCTTCTTTCGTCATCGAATTAATCATCGCTTCGGTTTGTTTGAGTTGTGATTCTCCTTTAGCGAGGTCATTACTACTGAGTTTATTCATCCCGGGGATTAATTTAAGTACTCCACCGAGAGAACCCATATTTTTTAAGAGGCGCATCTGTTTGAGAAAGTCGTTAAAATCGAATCTCGCCTCGACAATTTTCGATTGCATCTTTTCGAGATCAGAGATATCTAATTCTTCTTGAGCTTTTTCTACTAAGGTGAGAATATCCCCCATATTGAGGATACGAGAAGCGAGGCGATCGGGGTAAAATGGCTCTAGGGCTTCGACTTTTTCTCCAACCCCAATAAATTTGATGGGTTGACCTGAGATTTGACGTACGGATAAAGCAGCCCCACCGCGACTATCACCGTCGAGTTTAGTTAAAATAGCTCCTGTAATGCCTATTTCTTCGTGAAAGGTGCGAGTTAGATTAGCCGCTTCTTGACCAATCATCGCATCTACCACTAGGAGGGTATCATCAGGGTTGACCGTTTGTTTGATTTGACTCAATTCTGTCATCATGTCTGAGTCAATCTGTAATCTTCCCGCTGTATCTATAATTACAGTATCGACCCCCATTTCTTTGGCTTTGGCGACACCTTGACGAGCAATATCTACGGGATTAACCTCTGTACCTAGTTCAAAAACTGGTATATCAATCTGTTTACCTAGGGTAATTAATTGGTCGATCGCCGCGGGACGATAAATATCTGTAGCTACCATCAGACAACTACGTTTTTGTTTCTGGAGATAGAGGGCGAGTTTAGCTGTAGCGGTGGTTTTACCCGCACCTTGTAAACCTGCCATCAGAATTACCGTAGGTGGTTGAGTATTACTAGCCAGGGGAACGTTACTTTCTCCCATGACTTTGACTAATTCGTCATAGACTATTTTGACAAATTGTTCTCCTGGATTTACTCCTGAGATTACTTCTGCACCTAAAGCATTATTTTCTACTTCACTGATAAAAGTTTTGACTACTTCTATATTGACATCAGCTGCAATTAAAGCTCTTTTAACATCTCGTAGGGCTTCTTGAATATTAGCTTGACTAATTTTATTTTGACCACGTAGCTTTTTCCAGCTCTCTTCTAAACGCTCGGCTAAAGCATCAAACATAAGCAAAAATAATAAATTAAAGTAATTTTATCTCATTACGATCTAGACTTATTCTACCACAAAACCTTCATAAAAGAAGGGGTTTTTAACCCATTTTTCTGATGAGTTAGGATAAACTGTGCTAAGATTTGATGATAATTTTTGTAGTAAAAAAAAATACCTATGTCTAAACCAATTAATCCGTTAGTAGGATCCCTTCTAGTGGTTTCTACAGTTATCTCTTCAGCATTGAGCGTATCTGCGGCTAATATTCCTTTAGCTAATCCTAGCTTTGAATCACCAGATTTATCAAACACAACAGAAATAGTACCAGGTGCTGGTCCATTTGACTTTGAAACACCTACGGGATGGAATTTGTATAATCCTAATAATTTAATCCCTCCAGTATATGACAATGAAGCCAATAGTCCTTTTGCTACTGCTTTTACTGGAGTTTGGAGACCTTCTAGTCCATTTTTTGCTACCATACCCGATGGAGCACAAATAGTTTCTATCTATATCAACACACCTGGTCAAGGTGTAGTCGGATTGAGTCAAAATACTGGTGTAACTATTGCTCCTAACACTACTTACAGGTTTTCGGCTGCTGTTGGTAATCCCCAAATTCCTGATCCTACTGATCCCTTTTTTGATGGTTTTCCTGGATATCGCTTAGAATTACTCGCGGGAAACACAGTTATTGCGACAGATGATAACAGTATCTCTATAGATGAAAAACAGTTTCGACGCGCTAGTATTGCTTACACTAGTTCTGAGAATGATACTTATCAGGGAGAAGAATTAGGAATCAGGTTAATTAATCTTAATCTTGATAATAACAGTGGTGGTGATGGTAACAACGGAAGAGAGGTAACCTTTGATGATGTTCGCTTAGAAGAAATTGCTGTACCTGACAATGGTATGTCTTGGCAATTATCCTCGATTATGATGTTAACTGGTTTAGTTATCAAACTTAAAACCAAAAAATAGTAACTAGTAGTACTTGAGCAATGGGCGGAGAGAGAATCGAACTCTCATGACCAAAGGTCGCTACATTTTGAGTGTAGTGCGTCTACCAGTTTCGCCATCCGCCCTTATTTAGCCTTTCTATTATAACCTATTTTACCATATGATGGCAAGTCCTAATTTTCTCAAGAACTAAACTGGGGATGATTTCGTTATAATACTTGATATGAATAATAGCTATATTCCTGAGTTAATTGAAAAATTAAACTCTGATTATCAACCCAATAATCAATATTATTTCCGAGATAAAATTAGGTTTTTCTCGCTTGAATAGTAAGTGTGTTTTCTCTTCTGAATGGGATAAGTATGCTCAAATAACTTATGAAGCCAATTTTCACGAGAAACCATTTGGAGATATCAACAGTATCTCTGTAATGTATAGACAATTAGGGAATTCAGTAGCAGTACCTGTTATCAAATCGATAGCAGATCAGATATATAAAGTTATTAGTAATATATCTACCAGTTGCGCCATCCTCCCTGATAAGTTTTACCGTCATTACTTTTTTGCGCGCTAAATAACAAATTCTGATATTCTTGAGAACTAGACCAGCGATCGATTTCCCGAGCACGTAAGACGGGGAGTGGGTGGGTTAATTGCTCTATTTGCGCGGCTTTGAGCATTTGTCCAAGTTCATTATCGCCTACCGCGTCGTATGCTCTAGCTTGCTCCACAAAAGCTTCTAGATTCAATAGGGGAGCGAGAGTAGGTGAACCACCAGCTAACTTCATTAATACTGACATAACTACTTCTGGTTTTTGTGTAGCTAATAAAGCAGCGCGATCGCAACTAAACTCAGCACAGCGCAACCATTCCAACATGCTATTTTGCAGAGATTGAGCGATAATCACCCCCCAATTGGGTAATAATCCCGCAGCTAAGACCATAATATTAACCATAGTTAAATATACACCATGTTCACACTTAAGGTGTCCTAGTTCGTGAGCCATTACCGCTTGGATTTCTTCAGGAGTAAGTATCTCTATTAAAGAAGTATGTAAAACCATAAAGGGTTGTTTCCCACGCATAGCAAAAGTATAAGCATTGGGGATAGGATTTTGTTGCACGTAGAGTTGAGGAGGCTCTAAATCCAAAATTTGACAAGCTTCTAACAATAATTTGTGTAATTGGGGTAATTGTTTTTCACTGACGAGAACACTAGAAGCGATATTACGAAGATAAAAAAACTGTTCAGCTAGATTACCCATTAAGCTACGCACAGCTATATCTAAACCTGGGATTTGTTTTAAATTATTAGTGGCTTCTAAATCTAGAGGGTGACGAAAATCATCGGCTTTTAATCCTCTGAGTATAGTTGGAGAAATTCCCATATTGCTAAATTTGTTTAAGTATATATTTTTAATGATAACTTAATATCTCCTGCACACCCAATGATTATAAGGGAAAAGGGGAGAGGGGGAGTGTGGGGAGTGTGGGAGAGGGAGGAGACGGGAGTAGGGAGTAGGGAGTA